>JBGSHH010000624.1:0-3433 GCA_041752355.1 Pirellulaceae bacterium
GGGCCCGCGTCCTTCGCGCGGTACTTCGAGAAGAACTCCGAGTTGGGTTTTGCCGGAAGCGTCGCCTGCCAGGCTTGAAGCTTTTTCAGCATCTCGCTGGCGATCTCAGGATGCGACGACTTCAGATCGTTCTTTTCCAAAGGATCGCGGTTCACGTCGTAAAGCTCGAGTTCGTCGAAGGTCGGGCTGGCCAGCAACCGCCATTGTCCCTCCAGTATCGCGTAGGCTGGGCTTCTCTGCCCCGGAACACCCTTCCAAAACAAGGGTTTGTCGCGCAATGGAAGCTTGGTACCCAGCAAGGTCGCCACCTGGCTCTTGCCATCGGGTTCATAGCCCTCAGGCAGCGCTGCACCGGCAACCTCACAGAAGGTCGGCAGCAGATCGACGGCGGAAATCCATGAAACGTCATCGATGGCGCCGGCCTTGATTCTCCCCGGCCAGCGGGCAATGAACGGGACGCCAACTCCGCCCTGCAAGATTGACGCCTTCCGCCCATTTCGGCCACCAGTGGTTCCCACAGAAGCACCGCCTCCAAACCCCTCGCCGGTCGCTGAATCGAACGTCGTGGCTAGTTTGCCAGGCTTGCCGCTCCCGGCGGGGCCATTGTCCGAACTGAAAATCACGAGCGTGTTGTCGGATAGCTTCAACCGGTCCAGCGCCGCGAGCACTTTGCCGATGCGGTCGTCGGCGTGCGACAAAACGGCCGCATACGCGTTGTCTGAATCCTCCAACTTGGGAAATCGCCGGCGATACTCCGGCAGCGTGTGAAACGGAGTGTGCGGCTCGTGCATCCACATGTTGATGAAGAACGGCTTCTTCGCCGCGGCGTTCTTCTCGATAAACGCGATTGCGCGGGCGGCGTCATTGTGCACCGGCATCTGCTCGCCAGCGCAGTTGAAGGTGCCGTATTCGTCGTATCCGTAGTTCTTCGGCAGCGGCGAATCGGGGATCATGTCGTTCGCCAGATGCCATTTGCCGAAATGCGCCGTCGCGTAGCCGGCCGACTGGAGCATCTTCGGCAGGGTTGGCGTCTGCGGATCGAGCCAGTCCGGCATGTTGCGCTTCGCGTTGCTATTCACCCATGCGAAGTGGCCGTCGATGTTGTAACGCGCCGGGAAGTGCCCGGTCATCACCGCCGTCCGACTCGGGGAACACACGCCACTGGCCACTGTGAACCGTGTGAAGTCCGTCCCCTCCTCGGCGAGCCGGTCGATGTTTGGCGTCTTCACATACGGATGCCCGTGGCAGCCAAGATCGCCCCAGCCCCAATCGTCGGCAAAGATGAACAGAATGTTCGGCTTTGCAGCGACCTCGGATGTCTTCTCATCTTGCTGTGAAATCGATTCCACCGCGAACTCTTGAAAGGCGGTGTTCTCTCCTCCGGCAGTGGAAGTGACGGGCGAAACGGCCCACACAATCCAGCGAAAGTTCCCAAGCGGCTTTCCCGACGGAGTGCGTAATGATGCGGCAGTAAATTCCGCTTGAGGGCTGCCAGCGGTGTCAATCGTGCCGATTGGCGTGAACGCATTCAAGTCCCAACCGGGATCGGTGTCCGAACTGCTTCCGTAGATAGTCAGCCTTTGAGCGCCGCGGGTTTGGCCCATATCGAAGGACCAACTCGTGACGGCGCTGACCGGCTGAACACTCCCCAGATCCAACTTATAGGCCCCGTTATGAATGCCGTTGCTGAACACCGGCCCGAAACCGCTGTCCAACGCTCCGTCTGTTAGTGTGCTCAGCGGGTCGTTGTTGGTTTTCTGATTGGCGGTCACTTTCCCCTTTGATGCGGCTGGAACCACCAGCTTCACGAAATCCTTCGAGGAAGATGCCGTTTCAATGACCACGATCGATGGTAGCTCAAGAGTAAGCTCCATCGCCTTTTGGTCGCGAACGATCTTCAATGTCACCGAGGCGGACTTAATCGCCGACAGCGCCTTAAAGAGCTGATCGATGTTGGCAACCTTTGTTGCGTCAACCGCCTGGATGAGATCGTTTGCTCGGAGACCCGCCTTAATAGCGGCGGAGTTCCGCGGAACATCAGCCAGAACGACACCACTCTCTTCCTTGCTGACGCCATACGCCGAAAACTCATCGCCTGCCAGATCGCGCAGCACAACTCCCAGCCAACTTCGCTTCACAGGCTTTGCTTGTGCGACAGCGCGTCCGCCGCGCGTTGCATGCCCCAGCTCGGGCGTTTTGGCAATTGCTTTGAGCGAAGGCTTTTTGACGCCGAACTGATCCATCGGAAAATTCTTAAAGCCGAGTTTCAATGCGGGCGAGCCTTCCTTCACACCGAAGTCACCTTTGGCTGGATTGATAAACATCGGGTCGCCGAGAACGGAGTTCTTATCCCAGCCCAGCTTCGCGGAGCGATCGAGAATGGTCTGGTCCCGCGCAGTGAAAAGATTGCGATCCACCGTGGTGTCGTCCACATAAGGAGTGGACATCCTCGCTGGGGCATGACCAGCCGCAAAGATGTTGCCCGTTACGTGATCCCTGCTCCGTTGAAACCAAACATGCGGATGCAGTTGCCCGAACGGGGCAACGTTGTTCCACGCATGACGACGGAACCCTTCGCGCAGTTTTAGTCCGCTGTTCAGAAGCAGATTGTTATAGATGTCGTAATTGCTGGAGCCATCGTCGAGGTCGATATCCCAGCCGTGGTCGCAGCGCCAGCGACTGTCACGGATAACTGTCGTTTTAACCGCATCGAGGAACGGCAGGTTCGGCTCGGCATCGACCGCCTGTTGCGAAGTGGTCAAATGGTCGGAACGCCAATAGCGGTCGCGTCCCCAGGAATTGAACGAGCCGTGGTCGTGCGTTTCCAGCACGGTGTCGAACACGTCGCAGCGTTCGATAAGGTGTCCGCCCCAGGCACCGTCGCCAATGTTGATGCCAGCCCGGGCGCAATCGTAAATCGAGCAGTCGCGAACCGTGATTTCCGACGCCATGTCCATCATCACGCCAGCCGGCTGACGCTCGACGCGGCCAATGCCATGGATCAGGCAGTCTTCCACAACGCCGCTGGCAGGATAGTTCGCCGTCTTTGGTCCCGGCGTACGGTCGATGGTGGCCAAATCATTCTTATTCCCGTATTCAAAGAGCGGATTTCGTACAGCAGCGGGATCGCCGACAAAGCTAACGCCACTGGCACCGGTATCGTGGATGTGGCAGCCCTTCACGAGCGTGCGGCGATTGTAGTTGTTCACAAAGATCGCGTTGCCGCCGACCTGATCGAACTCGCAATCTAAAATGCGGATGTCTTCCGTACCGGTCAGCAGAAAAGCACCACCGCGATAAATGGCCCAGTCGCTGCGCAGCAATGGTTCTTTACAATCCATGAACGTGCGAGCCGCGTGGCGCACCGTGAAGCCCTGCAGAGAGATGAAACGAACGGGCGATTTCTCCGAACCCTTGAACTCAACCAGGTGAT
>JBGSHH010000625.1:0-3637 GCA_041752355.1 Pirellulaceae bacterium
TGGTCACTAATGAGCGCGGCCGGTCTCGCCGTTTGGCGTCGTCGTATGCACACGATTACCGCTTAATTACTGAATTTATTGACGGTAAAGTGGGCGGGCTTCGGTCGCCCGCTTGTTCGTCTTCGTAGATATAGAGTTCACAGGCTGCTCGGCCCACTGTTGGACCACGCATGTCGCCTGGGGGACGAGGATACGTGACTACCAGTAGTACTCGTCCGCCGGTCGAGTTAAATTCTCGCACATAGTCAAACTCCCCATTTTGACCATGTTCGTTCACGAAACCACTGTCCGCAGTCTCGCGTTTTCCCCCAATGGCAAGTTCTTGGTCTCGGGTGATGCGGACGGTAAGGCGGTGGTGTGGGACGTGCGCACAGGAAAGCCGGCGCATGAACCGCGTCACATTTTTGCGAGGCCTCACGACGCAATGGTGACCGATATGCATTTTTCCGAAGACGGCCGGCGCTGCGTGCTCCTGGGGTTGGGCCAATTGGCGCGTGTCTGGCAAGCTTTTCCCGATGGCGAGTTGGGATGCGTGATCCGATTCGATGATGGTTGGATCTTCATGTTTGATTCGGATGCGCGTACGATCGCTGCAAAGAGTCACCGATGCGGCGGCGATCGCGACCAAGCATTTCTTGGCGGAGAAGAACGTTTCGCCCAAAGAACTCGCCTGGCGGAAGGAGTTTATTGTGTTAGCCGTGACGTACGACACGCCGCACGCCCGCTCGCATCATGCCGCTGGATCGTGGTGATCGCTACGAAGATCCGTTGCAAGAGGCGCTCGAGGAAAATGGTTGGGCGGATGTCACCGGCGGCGGCACGTCGCAGACGGAAGAAGGCGAGATTGATTACTGCGGGGTCGATCTCGATCTGCACAATGTCGATCAGGCGGTGCCGTTCATCTGCGAGTTTCTCGAAGCGTGCGGCGCGCCCAAGGGATCGAAGCTGCAATTCGAACGCGACGGCGAAAGCCATGAGGTCGACTTTGGTTTTCTGGAAGGCGTGGCGGTCTATATCAATGGCACTGACCTGCCGGAAGAGGTGTATCAGACGTGTGACATCAACCATGTCGCCGATGAAATCGATCGCCTCCTCGGCGAGCGGGGTGGCATTCAAGGGCACTGGCAAGGCCCCACCGAAACAGCCCTGTATCTCTACGGTTACTCGGCCGAGGAGATGCAGCGACTCATCGCGCCGCTGATGGCAGAGTATCCGCTCTGCCAGAAGGCCCGGATGGTGGCGATTGCGTGACCTGGGCCTGGTGAGCATGCCGTGGGACACGACGAAGGGCAATGAGAAAAGACGGCAGGCGGGACGCCTACCCCACTATTTGGCTTCCTTTTCCAATTGCTGACGGAGTTTGCGGATGTTGCTTTGGGCGGCCAGCGGCAGTTTGCTCGTCAGGAGTTTCGCTCCATTGAACCAACCTTGCGGCTCCTCGAAGGCGAGATGGTACTCGACAAAGATCGCCCCCTTGGGTTCCAGCAATTGGGTCGCCTTGGCATACGAAACGGCGGCCGCGTAAGGATGTTTGGTGTCCTCAATTTTCAGGTCGCCTGCGTCATCGCGCGTGAGGGACTGCCAGAAGTTGTCGTACTTCTCGTCTTTGTTGAAGCGTTCGTCGATCTTCGCGGCGAGCAACACGGAGTCCTGGCCGCGGCTATCGATGCTGCGAACGGTGACGTGCAAGCGAAGCCGATCAAAGATAGGGAAGTTCGAGGTGGCGATGTTCTCGTGATCGTCGGCAACCTTCAGCCCCCGTGCGGCCAACGTCTTCTCATCCAACAGGTCGCCACTGCTGCGTAGCGCTGGCTCCTTTTCGGGAGCCTTTCCTTTGGGATCATCGTCCAGCTTCTTGAAGCCATCTTGCATCAAGCGGTCGAGTTCACCGTAGACGATGAAGTAGGCGTCCACGCGTTTGAGGGTGCCAGCGGTTTCGTCGATCTTCAGCACAAAGGGGGCGACGACCGATTTGCGGGTTAGCTCCGCGACAGGCTTGGAAGCCGTGGCGATCGATTCGAGGACTTTGGCTTGCGCGGCGGCATCGAGGCCATCGGCCATGATCGGCGGCGGCAGTTTGACCTTGGACCCGGCGATGGTGACGCCGTCGTTGGTTAACTCGTTGAAGATGAGGTTATCGGCGGCCAGCGCCTGCGCGCTGATGACCAGTAAAAGTGAACAAAACGTGCTGCCAATGAATCCGCGAATCATGCCTAACACCTCCGGCGAGAGAGAACCGTCGTTTCTCGCAGTTTAGTCGGTCGAAGGCGGGGCGTGAATGCGCCTTGAGCGCGGGAGCTACTTCCCGCCCAGGCGTTCCATTGTCGGCTCCGGCTGCCAGATGTAGAGAAAGCTCGGGAGTCGGCTACGATCGAGCCCAGGCAGGCTGAACGGCATGACGCTAGTTTGCAGCGGAATATTCGGCGTCACGGCGTACTCGGAATGGGGGCGATCGCCACTGCGATGATAGAACACGAGCCTGGCTTCCTGGCAGCCGCCCAACGCTCGCGCGCTCGCCACGGCATCGTCGAGATAGCCAACCACATCGATCAAATGCCGTTCGTGGGCTTGCCGCGCGGTGAAGACGCGGCCATCGAAGAGTGCGGGATCGCTGGCATCGACTTCGGGGCGGGCGTTCACGACGACTTCGCGAAAGCGAGCCTGAAACTCATCGGCCATCGTTTGCAGCAGCGCTCGCCCTTCGGGATCCATCGACTTAATCGGTGTCCCCATGTCGATATTGGAGCCAGCTTTGATCGGCACGCCTATGACGTTGAACTGCGCCATGGCGTCTTGCATGTTGTAGAGGTTCAGAATCACGCCGATGCCGCCGGTGACGGAGGTGGGATGGGCGACGATTTGATCGGCGGCGGTCGCGAGATAGTAAGCTCCACCGGTCGAGATATCCATCAAGCAAGCGACGACGGGGAGGCCCGTGCGCTGTTTGAAACGTTGCAAGTCGTGCCACATGATGTCGGTCGCAGTAACGCCGCCGCCATAGCTATTGATGCGGACCACGACCGCTTTCACGCAGGGATCGGCCGCGATAGCGTCGAGGCGCTCGCGAAAAAGTGAGACGGGGTTCTCGCCTTGGGAGCCAATGCCAGTGAAGTTGGTATTGAGCAATAAGCCATCGACATCAACCAAGGCAATCGTCGGACGACAGGTGTCGTCGCTATCCGAAATGCTTTGCGCAACGACGCCGCCGGAGTTGCCCGGCGTGGGAAACTCGGGGCGAACTTCCGCGTTGACCTTGGCGCGTACGCTCGGCCCCTGACAGCCGAGCGTCAGTAGCGCGAGGAGCGAGAGGTAATAGAGTGAGCGCTGCATAATTGGAGGGGGACAGGGCAAGTGATGGGCAGGCTAATCGTTGTTATCGACACAATCGCGCGCCCTCGGCATAGATTTCCTAGTGCGCGATGGGATAGACTCTTAACCACCTGCTAGCTTTAGCTCCCGCCTTGGAGAACGGAATGGAAGATCTAAATCCGTATCGAACGAGTGAAGTGGTTGCCGATGCGAATGAAATCCGCCGCCCCACGCAGGTGCGCCATCAGGTGCTAGGCCTTTCGGTGTTGATGGCGGTGTTGCTCTACCTCGATCGCTTCGCGTTGAACGCGGTGCAACCGGTGGTGGT
>JBGSHH010000626.1:0-2937 GCA_041752355.1 Pirellulaceae bacterium
CAACTTGGCGAACTGTTCGAGCTGCGCCTGGATGCTGCCGTAGGCATCGCCACCGACCGGCGGCGCGTCGCTGCGAAAGCTGGCCGTCGCCGCGTAGCCGACCATCGGCGGAAACTCGGGGAAGTTGCATTGCACGCGGCCGTCCATGTAACCGACGTTGCGCGGGCGAACATCGAACAACTCGATGATGTTGCAGATGGTAGGGGTGTCGAACTTGGCGAGGCGAGTGAGGAGGTCGGTGTGCATCGGGTGTGGGAATGAAAGGAAATTCAGGCGAGCCAATCCACAACGCGTAGATTGGGTATGTCGGAGAAGTCACGGACGTTATGCGTGACGACGGTTAGGTCGTGTATTAGTGCCGTGCAGGCGATCAATAGATCCGCAGTAGAAGTTTCGACACCGATATCCAATTGCATGGCGCGCAACTCACCATATCTTGTGCCCACGTCGCGTGTAACATCCAGACATGGCATTTCGTCTAGAAACGTTTGCACGCTAACCATGTTTGCAGGCGAAAGACTCTTGCGATGAATCCAGGTCGTTAATTCGCCGGCCGTAATGACGGAAATGCTCAACCGCCCGCCATATTGTACGAATCGACTAAACACCGGCTGATTGCCTTTGATGTAGGCCGAGCAAACATTGGTGTCGAGTAGGAAACTCACTCGAACTGATCCTTACGTTCTAGTTTTCGCAACTGCCGCAACTCTTCAACGGTCTTATCGAGACCGGCGGACTCGGCTTCGGAGAGAATACCAAAAGCGGCAAGTATTCCGGGGCTAAGAGCATGCCCTCCGCCCGACGATGTGGGCGTTACAGGACGAACCGTGATCGAAACGACTTGCCCATCGGTAAAGCCGGGAGGCGCGTCGATCGCAATGCGATTCCCTTGCACAATGCTTTCAATGGTTACAGGTGACTCGGGCATGGCTGGTATCCTGACAAGTCAAAGATCATCTCTATATATCATAATACAAGCAAAACTCATAAGGATGCGGGCGCAGTCGCAGTGCATCCACTTCTTGCTGGCGCTTGTAGTTGATCCAGGTTTGAATCACATCGGCGGAGAAGACGTCACCGCGCAGGAGGAATTCGTGATCCTTCTCCAAGGCGTTCAGCGCTTCTTCCAAACTGCCTGGCGTCTTGGGGACGGCGGCGAGTTCCTCTGGCGGCAGGTCGTAGATATCCTTGTCGAGCGGCTGGCCGGGATTGATTTTGTTCTGAATGCCATCGATCACCGCCATCAACATCGCCGCGAAGGCGAGATACGGATTGCAACTGGGATCAGGGCAGCGAAACTCAATCCGCTTCGCCTTGGGGCTGGGGCTATACATCGGAATCCGGATCGACGCCGAACGATTGCGCTGCGAGTAGGCGAGATTCACCGGCGCTTCATAGCCAGGTACCAGGCGTTTGTAGCTGTTGGTCGTCGGATTGCTAAAGGCGAGAATCGCCGGGGCATGCTTGAGCAAGCCGCCGATCGCGTGCATTGCCATGTCCGATAGTCCCGCGTAGCCGCTGCCTGCGAAGAGCGGTTCGCCATCGCGCCAGAGCGAGATATGAGTATGCATGCCTGAGCCATTGTCGCCGAAGAGCGGCTTGGGCATGAAGGTGACGGTCTTGCCCCACTTGCGCGCGACGTTCTTGACGATGTACTTGTACATCAACATTTGGTCGGCCATCTGCACCATCTCTTGATAGCGCAGATCGATTTCGCTTTGCCCCGCAGTCGCTACTTCGTGATGTTGGCATTCGACGTCGAGTCCGCACTCGATCATCGTTTGCATCATCTCGTTGCGGATGTCCATCATCTGATCGGTCGGCGGGACGGGGAAGTAACCTTCCTTATAGCGCACCTTGTAACCGAGATTGGGAGACTCCACACGCCCGCGATTCCACTGCCCTTCGATACTATCGACGTGGTAGTAACCTTCGTGCGCGTTTTGATCGAAGCGGACGTCATCGAAGATGAAGAACTCCGCCTCGGGGCCGTAAAAAGCGGTGTCGGCGATGCCCGTGCTCTTGAGATAATTCACTGCTTTGCGAGCGACGTTGCGCGGGTCGCGACTGTAGTCCTCGCGGGTGATCGGGTCCTGCACGTTGCAGATCAGAACGAGCGTCGGAATTTCCGTAAAGGGGTCGAGGAAGGCTGTGCTGGGCTGCGGCACGATCAGCATGTCGCTCTCGTTAATCGCCTGCCAACCGCGAATACTGCTGCCGTCGAAGCCCAGTCCATCTTCGAACATTTCTTCGTTGAGCTTGGAAACGGGGATAGTCGTGTGCTGCCACAGGCCAGGAAAATCCATGAACCGCAGATCGACACTTTTCACATCTTTCTCGCGACACAGCGCGAGGACTTCACGGGGGGTCATGGGTGCGGTTCCTAACGAGAAGGTTGTTGCTGATGACGATGGAAGGTGGCGATCAAGGAGCAGAGAGAGAATTAATGGACGCATTCACGGCAATTTCGGCATGCAGGGCTTCGACGATTTTCGCGGCGCGGTCGATGGTTACGCCACTATACTCGTTGCGCTCGTCGCGAGAAACTTGCGACTCATGCACGGCGAGTCGTTCCGCCAACTCCCGCTGGGAGACGCCTGCAGCAATTCGCAGGCTAATCAGCATTTGACCAAAGTTGCGTAAATCGGTAATGGATGGAATCTGACCACGACGCAATTGCTCGTAGTGTTCGACTTCCTCGACGAGTTGTTGATGAAAAGACAAGAATGGGTCCGTGGCTCGTTTGAGTTCATCCGCGGTATAACCTTGTTGAGTAAGGTCGTGGCGCTGCGTGTCCATTGCGACGCGCTCGGCGCGAATACGTTCGACCGCCGATTTGTATTCTTGATCGCTACGAATCATGGGATAAATCTCCATGCCGCGCCGACTGTTGAGTTGGCCGAGATCAATTGATCGCGGAGGGATTTTGAATTCAAC
>JBGSHH010000627.1:0-2353 GCA_041752355.1 Pirellulaceae bacterium
AATATCGGCATCGGTGGTTATCTGGGTTCCGCGCATGCGCCGGTGTTCGTGGGTTCGGAGAAGAATCATCCGGCGATGGACGATTTCAAGCCGCCGGAGATTTACGATCTTGGCGATCAGGATCGCGTTGCCGTGCGGCGCCAGTTGCTGGGCAGTCTAGAAAGCAAAGTACTGGCAAAGGACGCGCGCGGAGCGGATTGGTCCGACCTGCGCGAGAAAGCTTACGATGCGATGACCCGTTCTGAAGGACGCGACGCCTTTAAGCTCGATCGCGAGCCAGCGAAGATGCGCGATCGGTATGGTCGCCATCCTTTGGGTCAGAATTTGTTGCTCGCGCGGCGAATGGTGGAAGCAGGCGTGCGCTTCGTTACCGTTAATGGTTGGACGGGCCAAGCGCCGCACGATACCGCCGGCCCACCTAGCAGCAGTTGGGACATGCACGGTGGGAACATGGGAATGGGCGACGCATTTGGCGATGGGTCCTACGGCATGGGTTTTTGTTTGCCCCGACTCGATCAAGCGCTCTCCGCGCTACTGATCGATCTGAAAGAACGGGGCATGCTGAAAAACACGCTGGTGGTGGTGACCGGTGAATTCGGTCGTACGCCCAATGTACTCACGCAACTTCCGCCCGGCCGCCAACACTGGCCCAGTTGTTTTTCCTCGATCATGGCCGGCGCTGGCATCGCCGGTGGCCAGGTGTACGGCAAGTCTGACCAGAGCGGCGCGTATGTCAGCAGCTATCCCGTCCGCCCGGAGGAACTGGCGGCGACCATCTATCATGCCCTCGATATTCCGCTTAACGCGCCGCAGAACAACACGGGCATTTCACTCCCCATCACGACGGGAAAACCGGTGCTGGAATTGTTCGGTTAGTAGCGCCTCGATCTCGCGTGTCGCCTGGTACTAACTTCATGCGAAATCACCCCCCAGCGCGTAACTTCTGCGCCGCTCTCGCCATCCGTAGGTAGCCGAACGACCGACGGATATTGTCTGGTCGCAAAGCGACAACTAGAGTGGCAGAAGGATCGTCCGATGAATGCCGCGCCTTCGAAGCGTCCAACGTGAACCGAGAAAGACCTGCCGCATGAGTTTTCGCAACTCAATTGAAAAGACCAGAGCGTTCCTGTTGTGCGCGATCGTGTTGGGGTCGCCTTCGTTGTTGATGGCCGCACCGAGTTTTGAAGCGGACATAGCGCCCTACATCAAGGCGAATTGCCTGGGCTGTCACGGACCGGACAAACAAGAAGGCGAATTCCGCATCGATCAGCTTTCGACGAAGGTGGGCGAAGAGAATACGCCGCAATGGGCCGAAGTGATCGAGCGCATCAACTCCGGCGAAATGCCTCCCAAAGAACTTGCCAGGCAGCCGACTGCCAACCAAAGCGCCGCGATTGTCGAATGGCTGGCAGCGCGAATCAAGGAAGGACAAGCAGCGCGTCTCGCGAAGCGAGGGCGAGTATCCTACAACCGCCTCACGCGGGATGAATATGTCAACACCGTCCAAGACTTGATCGGCGTTCACTTCGATGCCACCGACCCGGGCGGATTCTTGGAGGATGCCGAGTGGCATGGCTTCGAGCGAATCGGCGCAGTCATGACACTCTCGCCATCGAACGTGGAAAAGTATCTCGCTGCTGGCGAAGTCATACTCGCCGAAGCGTATCCCGAAAAGCGTGCCGCATTTATCGACGTGTCACGTCCGGCCGTGCGGGAAAACGAAATCGACGAGTACCATCGGCAGCGATTGCGCGAACTGGGGTTGCTCGATAAGGTGCGCTTTGAAATGTGGGCAGGCGATATTTATCGCGGCGCGGGTTTTGTCAATCTTCCCGAGGCGGGCATTTACGAATTCAGTTTCACGCTCAGTGGTCTTAAGCCGGAAAAGGGTCGCGCTCCCCGCTTGCGCGTCTACGAGAAGGCGCTCGACCGCGTACTGTTTGAACAAGACATTATCGCCGCCGAGGACAAGCCTGTCACCGTCACGTTCCGAGCGCATCTGCCCAAAGGACATCCGAGCATCGACGTCATCAACAACGTGCCTGGCTTGTCGAATAATTTCCGCTCCCATCGACATAGTAACAAGCCCTTCGTCAGCACTAAGGATGGCCGCATACCCTGGCAAATGAAATTGACCGATGAACAAGGTCGCCCTCGCTATCCGTTTCTAATCATGGACGGGATCTCTATTCGCGGACCGTATGTCACCGAACAAGAACAGCGTCGACGCGATGAGTATTGGCCGCCAGAGAATGGCAACCTGGAACAGGTTCGCGCAGGCTTCCGGAAGTTGGGGGATCGAGCGTTTCGCCGCCCCATTCGCGATGAGGAATTGGATATCTACGTGGGCATT
>JBGSHH010000628.1:0-3166 GCA_041752355.1 Pirellulaceae bacterium
CCAGCACAGCCTTCCTTGACCCCTTTACGGAGATTCCGACGCTCGTTCTGATCTGCAACGTGCAGGACCCGATCACCCGCGAGGACTACAGTCGCGACCCGCGCAACGTCGCTCGCAAAGCAGTGAACTATCTCAAGAGCACGGGCATCGCCGACACCGCTTTTTACGGCCCCGAGGCGGAGTTCTTCATCTTCGATGACGTCCGCTTCGATCAAAACGCGCACGAAGGCTACTACCACGTCGATAGTATCGAGGGGCAATGGAATCGTGGACGCGTGGAGTCGCCCAATCTCGGTTATAAGGTGCGCTACAAGGAAGGCTATTTCCCCGTGCCGCCGACCGATCAGATGATGGACATCCGCAACGAGATGATGCAAACGATGATCGAGTGCGGACTCGACGTCGAATGCCAACATCACGAAGTAGCGACTGCGGGTCAAAGCGAAATCGATCTGCGCTATCAAGAGATGGTGCAGATGGCCGACCAAATGTTGATGTACAAGTACATCGTTAAGAACGTCGCCCGCAAGTGGGGCAAGACCGTGACCTTCATGCCCAAGCCGCTCTTCGGCGACAACGGCTCAGGCATGCATACGCATATCTCGCTCTGGCGCGATGGCGAACCGCTCTTCGCAGGCAGCGGCTATGCGGGACTATCAGACATGGCGATGCACGCGATCGGCGGCTTGCTCAAACATGCCCCGGCGATTCTCGCCTTTAGTAATCCGACGACCAACAGCTACAAACGCCTAGTACCTGGCTATGAAGCGCCGGTGAATCTCGCCTACTCGCAGCGCAATCGTTCGGCATCGATCCGGATTCCGATGTATAGCCCCAGCCCCAAGGCGAAGCGGATCGAGTTCCGTTGCCCCGATCCCAGTTGCAATCCGTATCTCGCGTTTGCGGCGATGCTAATGGCGGTGATCGATGGTATTCAGAACAAAATCAATCCCGGCCAGCCGCTCGACAAGGATATCTACGACCTGCCGCCAGAGGAACTCGCCGCTGTCCCCAAGACGCCAGGCAGTTTGGAAGAAGCGCTGAACGCCTTGGAGAAGGATCACGAATTCCTCCTGCGCGGCGACGTCTTCTCCGCCGATGTGATTCAAACTTGGATCAACTACAAGCGCCAGCAAGAAGTGGAGGCACTGCGACTGCGCCCGCATCCTTATGAGTTTTGCTTGTACTATGATATTTAGAGCGGGAGATGGCGCTGTCAACTATGTGATCCATGAGCAATCCCTTCCATGATCAGCTACATACGCAAATGCTCGCAGCTGAGGATGCTGAAGAGTATTCGCACGGGCTAGAACTGACTCGCGAGTTGCTCGTAAAGTATCCGGACTTCAACGTCGGCTGGCTCAAACAGGGCTGGTTTCTCGCCTGCCTACGCCGGTTGGATGAAGCCGAGAAAACCCTGCAGTTTGTCTTGCGACGAGAACTCAGCGATACGGGGACCTTCGTTTGCTATAATTACTTAGCGATCATCGAGAAAATGCGCGGAAATTTAACGAAGACGGAAGCTTACTTTCGCAGGATGATCGATCTCAATGCAGATGATGCGTCTGGCTATATCTTTCTCGGATGTCTGCTTGGCGACCAAGGTCATGCCGCGCGAGCTGAAATAGAGTTTAGACGCGCAACGAAGTGCCACGAAGGCTGCCTCGACGAAGCTCACTTCAATCTCGGGCTCGCACTGATCGCACAAGAGCGTTACGAGGAGGCACTGGTTGAGTTTGAGCAAGCTTTGAAGATCAACCCCAAGTATCCCAAGGCTATCCAGAAAAGGCGCGACTTAGAACTGGCGATTCAGGTGCGTGATCGAACGGGTCCGGCAGAGTAGCATGCTCGATCTGCCGTTTGGCATTTGATCGTGATTACTTGTATGATGACATCTAGCGTCGTTTCACTTTCGTGGGTGAATTTCAAATGTCCGATCTACCGATTACCGTAGAAAGCATCGTTCAGGGCAATCGCATCGCGATCGATGCCCCGCCAGATTTTGCTGACGGACAGATCGACTCCATTACGGTACGGCCTGTTTCTCTCGTACCGTCGAGCAGCGCAGGCTCGCTCAGTCCTGGCATCTTGGGGGCGTTTGGGAGCCTCTTCAAGGATGAAGCCGCAGTTCTGGATCAGACCGAGAATGACTTGCGCCGCCTTCGAAAGCTTGAACGTAAGGATCAGTTCGAGTGAGTTTTCTGTTTGTGTCAAAGGCAGCCAACTGGTTCAAACTCCAATTCGGACTATATGTACGAAGTGTGTATCATGGATAGTGAAACATTACATGGCGTCATTCAAGGTACAACCATTCAACTGGATGCGCCGTCCAACCTTCCGCCTGGAACGCAGGTACGAATCATTGTCGTTCCCGATCCACATGCGGAGAATGAGCAACTTGCTCCCGGCGAAGGACTGCGGCGAGCTTACGGCGCTTGGAAGGATGACGACGAGCAAGGACTCGACGAGTATTTGGAATGGTCACGTCAGCAGCGCAAACAGGAAACTCACCGGGAGTTTGAGTCGTGAGATTCCTGCTCGACACAAATACTTGCTCGTACTATCTGCGACAGCATCCTCTCGTGTATCAAAAGATGATGCAACATCAGGGACAACTCGCAATTTCCACAATTACCTGGGCGGAGTTGCATACCTGGGCGGCGCGGTCTTCGGCACCGCAGAATCGGCTTGCCGGTCTTTTGGGGCTATTGAGCGATGTCGATCTATTGACTGTCGACAGAACCTTGGGTGAGACCTTCGGCCAACTTCGCGCGGAGTTTCGACGACAGGGCAATCCGGTACCAGAGTTGGATGCAACCATTGCAGCCACGGCGCTGACCCATTCTTTGATTCTTATAACGAACAATACCAAGGATTTTGTGCGGATTCCAAACCTCACACTCCAAGACTGGACTCAACCTTGACCACCGACCTTCTCACTTGCCTCGCCAAGTTCGATACCCCTACCATCTGCAACATCATCGAGTTGTTCGATGTTCGCCCGCGCAACGTGGGTTACATGGATGGCCGCGTGCAATGCAACTTCCCCGAGTTTCCGCCGATGGTCGGCTACGCGGCGACGGCCAGCTTTCGCAGCGACGCGCCGCCGGTCGGTGGCGATGCCTACGGCAGCATCCAGGCGCAGCTCGAACAGTTCGCCAAGTTG
>JBGSHH010000629.1:0-15670 GCA_041752355.1 Pirellulaceae bacterium
ACCGCCTTCAGCCTAAGCGAATTGGAAGTCGGGCAGGAGTTTGAGGTGCAAACCGAGGACTTGCTGTATCGGGCGGCGGTGGTAAATCGGCAGACCGGCGAGTGCCGCATGCGGATTTCGACCGGCGAAGCCTGGAGCCCTCCGCGTACGGTGTATTTGATCGGCGCGACGCAAGGAAAACAGGACGGACTTTCGCTGATTCGGATGCACGAAGCGATCGTGGGACGAAAATTGGAGATCGGCCTGGACGACCTGGCGGATAAGAATCGAGCTTTAACGACAAAGATCAAAGCGATTCGAATCGATGAGAAACCGTTGCGCTGATTGTCTTTGCGGTGAGACAGAGTGGAGAATTTTTCCGTCGATGGCGACCAAGTTCTTGACAACTGCCGAGGTGGCGAATAGTGTCAGAGGTCGTGCGGTTGATTGCGATTTGACGGCCGTAACGAACCTTCGGTTTGCTCTTGTGGGTGCAACCCACGGGGACGAAGTCCGCGCCTAAAACCCTTAGGCGAATCCTACCTAAAATGGCGAATCCTCTTTCCCTCGCCGCGTTGGTTTTTGGAACCTGTGCATAGTCTGCTGGAACCTTGGCGGCACCGCGAGCTGATCTTTTTCTTTGCCTGGCGCGAAGTGAAGATTCGCTATAAGCAAGCGTTGCTCGGCGCGGCATGGGCGATCCTGCAACCGCTGTTGACGATGATCGTCTTCACGCTGTTCTTCGGTCGCCTGGCCGGCATCCCGAGCGATGGCCTGCCGTATGCGTTGTTCGCCTATGTTGGTCTGTTGCAATGGACTTACTTCTCGAGCGTGATTTCCAACGCCGGCATGAGCCTGACGAGCAATGCCAATCTCATCACCAAGGTCTACTTCCCGCGACTCGCCTTGCCGAGTTCGTTGGCGATCAGCGGACTGTTGGACTTTGTCATCGGGCTAAGCTTTTTGATCGTGTTAATGATTTACTTTCAAACGCCAGTCACTGGCCTAATACTACTGGCGCCGTTGTTCGTGGTGGAACTGGTGCTGTTGGCGGTGGGCGTGAGCTTGCTGTTGGCGGCGGTGAATGTGTTCTATCGCGATGTCAAGCATGTGTTGCCGCTGGCGATTCAATTGTGGTTGTTTGTAACGCCGGTGATCTATCCCGTGAGCTTCATTCCCGAGCGCTATCGCCCGTTGCTCGCGCTCAATCCGCTGGCCGGCATCATCGATGGGTTTCGAAGTTGCCTGGTGCTAGGACAGTGGCCGGATGTTTGGCTGACGGTTAGCTCGTGGGCGATCACGCTCGTCGTGCTGTTCGTTGGCTTCGCCTATTTTCGTCAGGCGGAGCGTCGCTTCGCGGATGTCATTTAGTTCCATGAATCGAGAGCCGATGTCGCATTCGATCCGCGTCGAGAAGGTCTGCAAAGACTATCAACTCGGCGAATCCGGACATACGATGCTGCGCGAAGCATTGATGAGTTTCGCGCGGCGTTGTCTCGGGCGCGAACCACGCGAGGAACGCTCGATCAAGCACGCTCTGAAAGATGTCTCGTTCGAGATCAAGCCCGGCGAGGTCGTCGGCTTGATCGGTCGCAACGGGGCTGGCAAGAGTACGCTGCTCAAGATCCTTTCCAAGATCACCTATCCGACCTCCGGCAATGTCGATGTGCGTGGGCGCGTGGGATCGTTGTTGGAAGTCGGCACCGGCTTTCACGACGAGTTGACGGGCCGCGAAAACATTTACATGAACGGCTCGATCCTGGGCATGAAAAAACGCGAGATCGACGCCTCGATGGAGCAGATCGTGGAGTTCGCCGACATCGGTGAATTCCTCGACACACCCATCAAGCGCTACTCCAGCGGTATGCGGATGCGACTGGGCTTCTCGGTGGCAGCGCACCTCAGCACCGATGTGTTGTTTGTCGATGAAGTGCTGGCAGTGGGGGATGTGGGCTTCCAAAAGAAGTGCTTGGGGGCGATGCGAGAACTGAGCGATTGCGGTCGCACGCTGGTGTTCGTCTCGCATAACATGGCGGCGATCGATAACCTCTGTCCGCGCACGATTTGGATCTCCGACGGGCAAGTCAAAGCGGATGGCCCGACCAAGGAAGTCTCGCGCGACTATCTCAGCAGCTACGGCACGCGCGAGGGACTGACGCTGGAGCTAGGCTCCCTGCGCGATCGCCAAGGCAATGGCCATGTGCGTTTCCAGAAGATGGAAATCTTGAGTGCCGATGGCGAACCCAATCCGGTAGTGCATAGTGGCGATGGCTTCCGCGTGCGAATGCACTACGAGTGCTATCGCGATATTCCGAATTTGCATTTTGGCTTGCGCATTTTTTCCAACATGGGGCAATTGATTACCGACGCCCACACCTGGACCACATGCCAGGCCGTGCCGCTCGCCCGCACTGGCCCCGGCTGCATCGAGATTGAAATCGATAGTTTGAACCTGATGCCAGACACGTATTACTTAGGCATCTGGGCCTCGGCGTTTCACGAGTGGCATGACGTGCTCGATAGTGTTGCCAAGATTGAGATCGAACCTTCCGACATTTACGGCACAGGTCGCGGTGTCGAAGCCCGCTTCGGCACGATCTTCCTGCCGTTTCGGTGGCATAGCCACAGTTTTTCGAATCCGGACCCGACCGAGTCGGCGATGTCGGCGGAGACGCTGGACTGATTACATGATGAACATCTTTCTCTCTCATCAAGAACTTGGCGGCGGTTCATGCGACTATTAGTCACGGGCTCCAATGGACTCATCGGCTCGGAAATGGTGCGGCACTTTCACGAGCGAGGCTGGACCATTCACGGATGCGACAACAATCTGCGCGCCAGTTTCTTCGGTCCGGCGGGAGATACTCGCTGGAACCAGCATCGCATGCTCGACGAGTTTCCGCGGTTAACGCATCATGAAATTGATCTGCGCGATCGTGCCAACGTCTTGCGTCTGGTCGAAACGATCCGACCAACCGCCGTCATTCATACGGCGGCGCAACCAAGTCACGATCTCGCGGCAACCCGTCCTTTTGACGATTTCGACGTCAACGCAGGCGGCACGCTCAACCTACTCGAGTCACTGCGTCGTTTTGCACCTGAAGCGCCTCTCGTTCATCTCTCGACGAACAAAGTCTATGGCGACGCTCCTAATCGCTTGCCACTGCGAGAATTGGCGACACGCTGGGACTACGAGCGCGCGGAGGATCGGGCGGGAATCGCCGAGGATTTCCCCATCGACCAATCGAAGCACTCGCTGTTTGGCGCGTCGAAACTTGCTGGAGATATCTACGTCCAAGAGTACGGTCGATACTTCGGCATGCCGTGTTGTTGTCTACGTGGCGGCTGCCTGACCGGGCCCGCGCATTCGGCCGTTGAATTGCATGGTTTTCTCAGCTATCTAACCAAGGTAAACGTCACGGAAGGCCACTACCGCGTGTATGGCTATCAGGGCAAGCAAGTGCGTGACAACATCCACGCACATGATGTAGCTTGTTTTGCGGAAGCCTTCATTCAATCGCCTCGTGTGGCGGAAGTCTACAATTTAGGAGGAGGACGCGACAATTCTTGCTCCATCCTCGAAGCCTTCGCCGCGGTGGAAGCGCGCACTGGTAAACCGATGCAATGGGAATATGTGGACGTTGCTCGAGAAGGTGATCATATCTGCTATATCAGCGACCTGAGCAAGATCAAGCGGGATTACCCACAGTGGTCGATCACACGCAGTTTAGACGATGTATTCGACGAACTTGTCGAATCGTGGCTCGCTCGCAGTGAAACCGATTCCGTCACGATACGCAACTGAAATTAAATCGTACTCGATGAAGCTATCCATCATCTCCGCGGCCTTTCCCCCGCACCAATCGGGCGAAGCCACCAATGCGCATTTCCTCGCTCAGCAGCTAGCCGACCGTGGGCACGTGATTGACGTACTCACTACGCAAGGAAACCATTTGCCCACGTCCGATGGCGTGAATGTCTTTCCGATGATGAATCGCTGGGACTGGTCAGAACAGAAAAAGCTGACTGATTTTTTTCTTTGCTCTCGTCCCGACGCGATTCTGTTGATGTATATCGGCTGGACATATCGCCACGAGTTCATGATCACGTTCGCTCCAACAATCGCCAAACGCGCTTGCCCAGACACACCTTTTGTCACGCGTTTCGAGAACGTGATGGGCGCGGACTACCGTCATACTTCCTGGTGGTCGCGAATAATTCGAAAGCGCGTCGCATTGTGTGTTGGCCATGCTCACGTCGACTACAGTTTCGGCACGCTCTTCAGCGATAGCGATCGACTGATTTTCCTGAGCGAGCGTCATCGATCGCAAGCAGCAACGCATCATGCCCCCATCAACAACAAGTCGACCTTGATCCCCCCACCGCCCAATATGCATGTCAGCAACCGTTGCCATCTGGATGCACGTCGCATCGGTCGCAACGAGTTGGCGATCGCTCAAGACGCGATCGCCATCGGTTATTTGGGGTATCTCTATCCTGGCAAGGGACTTGAGGATCTCTTGATTGCCTTCGCCAAACTTAACAGCAAGAATGCAAATACACGACTCGTGATCATTGGCGGAGCAATCGATGCCGACGCTGGTCATTCCAAGACATACCTTCAAACGTTACGCCAATTAGCCGGTGAGTTGGGAATTGCCGATCACATCGTCTGGACGGGGACATACGACTCCAACAGCGAGCAATCATCACATTGGGTCAATGCCTGTGACTTGTTTGTACTTCCTTTTAGTGCAGGCGTTCAACTGAATAACAGCTCATTTGCGTCGGTTGCGGCCCATCATTTACCGATTGTCACGACGCGCGGCGAAGCACTTGAGGAGCCCTTCAAGCACCTCGAGAATGTCTGCTTATGCGACCCAGGTTCGATCGATCAACTCGTGAGGGCGATGCAAATGCTCGTTGATCAACCAGAATTCAAAGACAAGTTGAGCGCGGGAATCGCGAAGCTAGCGGGTGAGTGGTTTTCTTGGGATCGCAATCTAGAACGCACACTGGGAACGTTCCAGTTACCAACGCCACTCTTCCAGCAGGATTCGTATGCGCAGGTTCGCGAATGCGAGGTACCATCGTGAGAGACACTTCGCATGTGAAGGTTACTGTCGTCACGCCGGTGCATAACGGCGAACCTTTCCTCGCGGACTGCATCGAAGGCGTGTTAGCGCAAACTCACCAGAATTTCGAATATGTCATCGTAAACAACGCCAGCACGGACCGCTCGGCGGAAATTGCCCAAGACTTTGGACGGCGAGATGAACGCATTCGTTTGGTTTCGAACCAACAACTTTTACCGCAAATAGCCAACATCAACTACAGCTTGACATTGGTATCGCCTGACAGTCACTATTGCAAGTGTGCCTATGCCGACGATTTGCTGGAACCGACAGCGGTTCAACGGATGGTGGAGGTCGCCGAATCGGACCCAGCTATCGCCATTGTTAGCGCTTATGAGTCATTTGGTGTGCCGTTGGGAAATCGCGGCATTCCCTATGGCCAGTCGGTTGTCGAGGGCCGCGATGCTTGCCGACTCTATTTGCTGGAGGAAAATCTTCTCTTTGGGTCTCCTAATGGACTGTTATTTCGCGCCGAGGATATTCGTCGGCGACAGCCCTTCTTTCGCCCCGACGAGGGATACTACGAAGATGTCGAAACGTGCTTTGATATTTTAAAGACGAAGCGGCTTGGTTTCGTGCATCAAGTATTGACCTACACGCGTCGAGATAACGTCTCCACAATCTCGGGCATCGCGCCTTTTTCGCCACACAGAATGCTGGAGTTGTTAATGTTGCATCGCCATGGCGAATACTTCCTCACGACCGAGGAACTAAGCGCGCGATGGCGAGAGCGATGGCATGACTATCAGCGTTTTCTGGGGCAGGCCGTACTAAAGCGGCGGGACACCGATTTTTGGCGATATCATCAGCGTGGACTCGACAAAGTTGGCCGTAAACTGACGTCGACCAAACTCGCCTGGTATGCGTGGTGTGCCTGGCTGGATTACGCACTCAACCCCAAAGCTTCCTGCGAGAAGGTCTGGCAACAATGGCGAAGGTTGCGGACCACCTGACTCAGCTTGCTATCGCGTTTCACCCATAAATCAATTCGCACACAACACTTTCCGTTATCGCACCGTGTCTAACCTAGTGACCGTCCCCCGTTGTCGATTTTGCGCAGCAGCGCTCGAAACATCCTTCGTGGATCTGGGCATGTCGCCGCTCTGCGAAAGTTATCTCCGTGCCGATCAGCTCAATCAGATGGAGCCGTTTTATCCGCTGCACGTGAAGGTTTGCGGTTCGTGCTTTCTCGTGCAATTGGAGGCGTACGTCAGCGCGGAGCATATATTCAGCGATTACGCCTACTTCTCCTCCTACTCGGACAGTTGGGTAGAGCACGCCCGCGTCTACGCGGAGCAAATGATTGCTCGCCTGCGACTGGGCCGCGAACACAAAGTCCTCGAGATCGCCAGCAACGATGGCTATTTGCTCCAACACTTCGTCCATCGCCAGATTCCGGTTTTGGGCATCGAACCAGCCGCCAATGTCGCGCGGGTGGCCGAGGAAAAAGGCGTCTTCACGCTGGTAAAGTTCTTTGGAGTGGAAACGGCTCGTGAATTGGTCGCCCAAGGGACTAAGGCGGATTTGCTGTTGGGCAACAACGTGCTGGCGCAAGTACCCGATCTCAATGACTTCGTCGCCGGGATGAAGACTATCCTGCAACCACAGGGTGTGATTACGCTCGAGTTTCCCCATTTGTCGCGACTGATGGCCGAGAACCAATTCGACACCATCTATCACGAGCACTTCTCCTACTTTTCCCTCTACACGACGCAACGAATACTTGCAGCGCATGGCTTGACGTTGTTTGATGTCGAAGAACTTCCCACACACGGTGGATCGCTACGCATTTTCGCGCGTCACGTTGAGAACGAGTCGCTGACCGTCACTGTTCGCGTTACGCAATTGCTCGATCGCGAACTCGCCGAACAGATCGATCATTTATCCACCTACGCTAAGTTCGCCCGACAAGTCGAGCAGACAAAACACAAATTGTTGTCGCTGTTGATCGATGCCAAACGTGCTGGCAAACAAATCGTTGGCTATGGTGCACCCGGAAAGGGCAACACATTGCTCAACTACTGCGGCATCCGTGAAGATTTTCTCGACTACACCGTGGATCGCAGTCCGCACAAGCAAGGAAAGTTCCTGCCCGGCACGCATATTCCCATTTTCCATCCCGACAAGATTCGCGAGACAAAGCCCGACTACGTCTTGATTTTGCCTTGGAATCTGCGTGAGGAGATCATGCGACAGATGGAAAACATTCGCGAGTGGGGCGGCAAGTTCATCGTGCCCATTCCCCAGGCCCGCGTTTTGGACTGAGGCGATCGCTTTTTCAGCAGAGAGTAAGTATGGCAGTTAGTTGTTGGTCATTATCTGTGTTTCGCGCTGGACAATTGGTTGAAGTGCGCTCGCGAGAAGAAATATTGGCCACTCTCGATGACCAAGGCAGCTACGAAGGTATCCCATTCATGCCCGAAATGCTGGCCTATTGCGGACAACAATACCGAGTGAGCGCGGTCGCCCACAAAGCTTGCGAAACCGCGAAGAAAACATGGCGTAGTCGTCGCCTGTCAAAGACAGTTCACTTGGAGAATTTGCGCTGCGACGGTTCCGCACACGGAGGCTGTCAGGCGGAGTGCAACTTGTTCTGGAAAGATGCCTGGCTCAAGCCTATCGGTCGGCGGGACAAAACCAAAGCGTCTCCCGACAGACAATGTTGCACAGAACATCAACTCTTTCAATTGACGGTGGCGAGCGACTCTCATAAGGACGAAAGACCGACTTACTCGTGCCAAGCGACGAAACTTTACGATGCCACCGCACCACTATCACCTTGGGATTCTCGCCAATATTTTCGCGATTGGTGGACTGGCAATCATACTTTTGGCCATGTGGCGGGCGTACTTTGGATCTCATTTTTGGAAACCTGGCATGTGCGAACTCCCATTGGATATCGGTGGTTGAAGTCATGCCTGGAGCGTGTTCATCGGCGAGTCACAGGACGAACACGGGTCCCCATACAGCCAAGTGTTCCCGCCGGTCAAAGAACGCCGAGTATTGATTTGGGTCTTCAGGCCGGTGAGTACGTCCGGGTAAGATCCGTCGCCGAAATCGAGGCCACGCTCAGCGAATCGAGTCACAATCGAGGTCTTTCTTTTGACTACGAAATGGCGGCATTCTGCGGGCGCGTCCTACGCGTCAAGAAGGTCGTCACGGAGATTCTCGACGAAGGCACCGGGCAAATGATGCACATGAAACAACCTTGCATCATGTTAGAAGGAGCGTATTGCGGCGGTGAATATAGCGCGTGCCGACTGCTTTGTCCGCGCGCGATTCCTCCCTACTGGCGCGAGATTTGGCTGGAACGCGTGCCTGCTCCGATAGATGCCAGCCAACAGCACAACGATACGACTGACAACTCGCTCGAACAACACGTTGTCACATGATCTTTGAACCGCTCGCCATCGCCGGAGCCTGTTTGATAAGCGTCGAGCGTCGCGCGGACGATCGCGGCTGGTTCGCGAGGGCGTGGTGCGAACAAGAATTCGCTCAGCACGGACTCGATCCGCGGATAGCGCACGTCAACGTCTCCCACAATGTTCTCCGCGGGACGGTTCGCGGAATGCACTTTCAATTGCCTCCGTTCGCCGAAGCCAAAACCGTAAGCTGTACACGCGGCGCCATTTTCGATGTGGTCGTCGATCTGCGAGAGCAGTCGCCGACGTATTTGCGATGGCAAGGCTATGAGCTCTCCGCGGAGAATAGAAACATGTTGCACATACCTAAAGGGTGCGCGCACGGGTTTCAAGCACTCACGAATGACACCGAATTGCTGTACTTCATGTCGGAAGTCTATTCGCCGGTGCATAGTCGCGGTGTGCAATTCGACGATCCCGCCATCGGCATCGAGTGGCCGCTGCCTGTGACCAACGTCTCGCCTGCAGACCGCAACTGGCCAGCTATTGCCACTATGAGTCAACCCCTTTCTTCATGAGCACTACGACACTGCCAGCTCTTCGGGAAAGTATCACAGCTGGCGAGCGAATGTATCGCCAACTGGAAGAGCTTTATCCCATCTGTCGCAGCATCACCGGGGAGGGATTGCGCGAAACCTTGCGACGAGTGCAATCTTGCATTCCGCTCGTATTGCACGAAGTTCCCACTGGCACGTCGGCGTTTGACTGGACGATTCCCCAGGAATGGAATATCCGCGACGCCTGGGTGAAGAACGCCCAAGGCGAAAGGGTGATCGATTTCCAGCAGTCGAGTTTGCACCTACTCAACTATAGTGTTCCGGTACGCAGGCGCATGACGCTGGCGGATCTCCGTCCGCACTTGCATTCGTTGCCGCAGCATCCCGACTGGATTCCCTATCGCACCTCGTACTACCAATAGAACTGGTGCTTCTGCCTCACCCATAGCCAGCTGGAGAGCTTGCCTGAGGGCGAATACGAAGTTTGCATCGACAGCACGCTGACAGCGGGTTCGATGACGTATGGTGAATGCTACCTACCGGGGCGGCGGCGCGAGGAAGTTCTCTTCTCCTGCCATGCGTGTCATCCGTCACTCGCTAACGACAATCTCTCGGGCGTGGTGCTGATGACCGCGCTCGCGGAGGAACTCGCCGCGCGCGACAATGAGTATTCGTATCGTTTTCTATTTCTTCCCGGCACCATTGGCTCCATTACCTGGCTTTCGCGCAACGAAGACCGCGCCGCCCAGATTCGTCATGGCTTGGTCGTCGCCTGCGTCGGCGATGAAGGGAAGTTTCACTACAAGCGTTCACGTCGTGAGAACGCTGCCATTGACATTGCCGCGGAGCATATCTTGCGGCATAGCGGGCATGCTTACGAAGTCTGCGACTTTTCGCCCTATGGTTACGACGAACGGCAATACTGCTCGCCCGGCTTCAACTTGCCGGTGGGGAGCCTGACGCGCACGCCACACGGTCGCTATCCGCAGTATCACACATCGGCCGACAATCTCGATTTCGTTTCGCCAACGGGCCTGGGCGGTTCGCTCGAGATGTATCTTGCGATTGTCGATGTCTTGGAGCACGACCACTGCTACGTGAATCTGCAACCCAAGTGCGAACCTCAACTCGGTCGACGCGGTTTGTATCAAGCGCTAGGCGGTTTCCCCGATGCCGGTCAATTACAGCTTGCCATGCTGTGGGTGCTGAACTATTCCGACGGCACGCAATCGTTGTTAGAAATTGCCGAGCGCGCGAAGCTGGAGTTCTCGCTCGTGCGTCGCGCCGCCGATGCCCTGCTGTCGGCGGAATTGTTGGCCAAGTCGTCCGCACCAAAGCAAAGATAGATCCACACCATGAACGCCATTCAACTTAATCCCTCCCTCAACGACGAACAGCGCCGCACCCGTCTATATGAAGGCGATTTGTTCCTGTACTCGGCCACCGCCGGTTCCCGCGCACTTTGCGACCTGGCGAAGACAATGGCATGTGAAGCCTTCGCGCCACATGCGCCAGAGCAGGCGCAGTTTCAATTGCCCGTGGAGAAGTATGTCGAAATTCTCGCACAGCTCAAACCAGCCTTCATTCATCATCCACGCTGCAAAGAGTTGATTCGGCAAATATTCGAGGAATTGGGCATGGAGCCCGATCAATCGTACTTCGATGTTCCTCGCCTGCGCACCATGACGCATGGCGACTATCTCAAAGCCGGCTTGGCGTATGCCTTTCACGCGCATCGCGACACTTGGTTCTCGGCACCGCCTGCCCAAATCAATTGGTGGATTCCGGTCTACGACATTTGTCTCGAAAACACGATCGCGTTTTATCCACAGTACTGGTCCCAGCCGCTCCAGAACAGTTCACGAATCTACAATTATTATCGCTGGAATCGCGACAGTCGTCGCGCCGCGGCGCAGCAGATTAAGACCGAGACCCGTCAACAACCGCAAGCCGAAGAAACCATTGACGATGCCGGACAACTGCGGCTGGTATGTGAGGCAGGCGGTATCGTTTTGTTTTCTGGTGCCTATCTCCATGCGACGGTACCGAACAATTCGGGCCATACTCGCTTTAGCATCGATTTTCGCACAGTACATCGCGGTGATGTCATTGCCCAACGCGGCGCGCCGAACATCGACTCCGCCTGCACCGGAACATCGCTCCGCGACTTCCTGCGGGCGACCGACTACGAACGCTTGCCGGACGACGTAGTCGCTATGTACGAGAATGAGTCGGACAGCGATGGCGAAGTGGTCTTCGACCCAACGCAAACACCCCAACAAACTGCGAATGCCCGGTAACTATGCACGAACCCTTCCAGTTGCGTGGACAGCGAGTACTGGTAACAGGAGGCGCAGGCTTTCTGGGACGGCACCTGTGCGCGCGTTTGACGGAACTTGGGGCCGAAGTTCATGCGTCGTCCCGGAGGGAGCGAGACAACAATCAAGCGGTTCGCAATTGGTGGCGAGTTTCCAACGCTGACGACCTAGATCGCCTTGTCCATGAATTGCGCCCCGAGGTTATCTATCATCTAGCAGGACAAGTGAGCGCCGCGCCGGGCATCGAGTTGATTGAAACCACTTTTAAAAGTCTGCTCGAATCGACAGTTCGCCTGCTCACTGTCGCGACGGAATTGCATTGTCGTCGCGTGATCTTGATCGGTTCGCTGACCGAGCCCAAAGCCAATGCCGCCTCTCCTGCCCCCAGTTCTCCATATGCGGCCGCGAAGTGGGCCAGTTCCGTCTACGCCAGCATGTTTCATCGGCTTTACGGAACACCTGTCGTCACGGTCCGTCCTTTTATGGCTTACGGCCCAGGCCAACATCCCGCCAAGATCATTCCCTACGTGATTGAGTCCTTAATCGCCGGGCGCGCGCCGCAACTGGCAAGCGGACGCTGGGCCGCTGACTGGGTCTATGTCAGCGACGTCATTGAAGGCCTCATTCAAGCCGCCACGGTCGCCGATATCGAAGGGGAAGACTTTGATCTGGCGACCGGAACACTAACCGCGACCGCGGACGTAATCGCGCACTTAGCCGAACTACTTGAGGGCCACGAGCTTATTCGGTTCGGCGCGCTCGCCGATCGCCCGAACGAGCACGTGCGCGCCGCGAACGTGGAACGGACGCAGGCTCGCCTTGGCTGGAGCTTCAATACGTCGCTCCCCGACGGACTCCGGCAGACCGTTCATTGGCATCAACAGCAACACCAACGATTGTGTGTGGAGACGTGACCAGGACGTACAACGAAGTCCACGAAGCCTCACTTTCCTTGATCGGTGGAATTCGATTGCTTCCGACGAGTCACGACAAGGCGAGCTAGGCATCGAAATGGATCTTTTTAGAGTTACATTCTTGGTTGGCGCGCATTGCTTGGTCGCCGCCGCATGCGCGCTGCTGGCGATTGGAATGCGTCGCCCGACTGCGATTTGGGTCGGAGCAGTTTGGCTGATCGCGGTTGCCGCAATCTCCTATCTCTCGCTCGCACTCGTTCCACCCACTCCGTTGCTCTCGGGCATGTGGGAGGCGGTTCGCATTAAGAGCGGCAACTCGCTCGTGGCAATCGGTTTGGGTGCGGCGACCGCAATGCCTTGGATTTGGTTTGTGTTCAGGCCAGAAGCAGGAGCGAATTGGCGAAATACGCTGCTCTCGATGATCGCTATTCTGTCCCCTATCACTTTGATGCTAAGTGCCGCGGTGCTGATCCTTCGCGACGCACGTAATGATCAAGGTCCCGCCAACGTCATCTGCCTCGACGATCGCTATGAAGTGACAGAAGTCGGCAATTTGGGCGGCGGATTCTATGACGCAGTTCCTATATGCGTCGTCGTCGATGAACACGACGATGTTTACGTTAGTATGCAGTTACCAGGACGCGGCAACTACACGGGTCAAATCCTCAAGCTGACACCCAGTAGATCGGGAGGCAGACCGGACTTTCGCGTCATCGCAGATAGCCCTTGCCTATTTCGTCCTTATGGCTTGGCAATTCGCGATAAGTGCATCTATGTCTCGCGATCGGGCTTCATGGCTCATGCCGAGTCGGGTCGTATTTCTTACGATAATTCGGGCGTCGTCACCAAGCTTCAAGATCTCGATGGCGATGGCGTTATGGACTATTACGATGACGTGGTAACGGGACTGCCTGGCTGTCGAGGTCCCGTTCCCGAACATAGCAACAACGTGCTGACATTCGATCGCGAAGGGCGATTGTACATCGCGCAAAGCTCGAATAGCGATCGCGATTCTCTGACCCATCCTTGGGAAGCGACCCTACTACGCACGTCACCAGATTTCAACGAAGTAAATGTCTATTGTCGCGGCTTGCGAAATGTCTTTGGAATCGCTTGGGGAATAGATGATCAACTTTTCGTGGCCGACAATGACGTCACCATTGGCGATCCAGGCGACGAGTTGAATCTGGTCGTCGAAGGCGCGCACTTTGGACATCCCTACGCGGTAGGTGAAGACGACGGAGGAGGAGCCTTTACAAAACCGTTGTACTTGGGCAAGAACTCCAGCTTCGCGGGACTAGCGTTTTCCGACGCCGAAGAACTGCCTGATGACCATCGCGGCAGTCTAATTCTGGCGGACTATATGGGCGATCAGTTGCTGCGTGTATCGCTTCATCGAGAAGGCGATACCTATCGAACGACTGCGACCCCGTTCGCCAAGATTCACGCCCCACTCTCGATTGCCGCTACCAGCAAGGGTGATTTCTACATTACGACTCACAAAGGCTATCTGTTTCGCATCTCACCGCGAGAGTAGTCACGTTCTAAGAACACGCAGGTCATGAAAATTATGTTTTGGAAGGTCTCCGTCGCGATGCTATTGCCGCTGCTGGTAGCGGCGGCGATCTCATTTCGGCCCGCTTCCAGCCGTGGCAAGACGGGCAAATACACCGAACATGCCCAGATCATTTTCAATACTCGCTGCGCGACATGCCATAACATTACACCGGACGATCAGACACGCCGACTAGGACCGTCCCTGCATAACGTCGGCAAGAATGCGGCCACGCGGCGGGACGGCGTGAGTGCCGCCGAATACATCATACAATCGATCATCGATCCAGAAGCGCATCGTGTACCTGGCACTACCGGACGAATGCCACAAGGACTTTTAGCGGAGACAAATGACTTGCGGGCGATTGTTGGCTTGCTATGCAATGAAGGTGGTCAACTGGATGACCACCAATTGGACGCGATACCATTGCCCGAACTCAAGATCAATAGCGAGAAGGTCGTCGTCGACCTCGATAAAGTTCACTTGGGTGAGAGCCTCTATAGTGGCAAAGGAAAATGTTCGACATGCCATCCGCTTTCCAATGTACCCAATCTGACTTTGCTGGGTCCAAGCCTACTACGCATCCGCGGACTCCCGATCGAACACTTACGCGAATCGATTCTTGAGCCAGACAAGACGATCGCGGAGATTTATCGACAAGTCGTCGTGCAAATGAATGACGGTCGCATCCTTCAAGGACGGATAATTGATGAGTCCGATGAGGGCATCATGCTCTTGGATACCAACTCCGATGGAAAACCGCGTTCAACTTGGATACCAAGATCCGAAGTTGTGGACTCCGCAATGCCCTATCAAACGCTCGCAACGTCCTCGATGCCCAGTTCCAAGGACTTGCTGACCGATGACGAAGTTGAAGCGATCCTTGCATTTCTTAAGACGCAGTATGGCAGCTTCTAAGATGACAAATTGACATTTTTCGCCGTACACACTATCGACAGGATATCACAGATACCATGAAAGTTGTTCTTTTCTGCGGCGGCATGGGAATGCGGATTCGCGAGTACTCCGACTCCGTGCCCAAACCGATGGTGCCTATCGGCTACCGTCCCTTGCTCTGGCATGTGATGAAGTATTACGCGCACTATGGCCATAAGGATTTCGTGCTTTGCCTCGGCTACAAGGCCGACGTGGTGAAGAACTATTTTCTCAACTATGACGAGTGCGTTTCCAACGACTTTGTGCTGGCACAAGGTGGTCAGCAATTGAAGTTGCTCAGCAGCGATATCCACGATTGGAAGATCACTTTCGTCGATACCGGCATCAACTCCAACATCGGGCAACGTTTGCAAGCGGTGCAACCTTACGTCACCGACGATGAGATGTTTTTGGCTAATTACAGCGACGGCTTGACCGATCTACCGCTGGATACTTATGTCGATCACTTTGTCGCCCGTGGCAAGGTCGGCAGCTTTCTGGCGGTGAAGCCTTCTCAAAGTTACCACGTCGTGCAAGCTAGCGAAGGACTGACCACCAGTATCCATTCGATGGCCGACACCGGCATTCGTATCAACGGTGGTTACTTCGCGTTCCGCCAGGAGATTTTCGATTACATCGAAGATGGCGATGAATTGGTGGAAGCACCGTTTCAGCGATTGATCGAGAAGGAACAGCTCCTAGCGTACGACTGCCCTGGATACTGGGCATGCATGGATACCTTCAAAGATCGGCAGCAGTTGGAAGATCGATACACGCGCGGTGATGCACCGTGGGAAGTCTGGAAGAAAGCCCGCGCCAGCGCCACGGCCACCAGCGTCACACGCCTGCCTCAGCGCGGCGATTCGGCCGCCAACGCCCTGGTTCGTCATGCATAACTTGCGACTTTCACCACC
>JBGSHH010000630.1:0-2183 GCA_041752355.1 Pirellulaceae bacterium
AACGATTCGCATTCGTCCTTCCCTCAGCTTTAATGACGCCAACGTCAAGGAATTCGACAAGCTCATGATCGGCGTGAAGGCCGACGAGCAGCGTTCGGCCAAGGCCAAAGTCAGCGAAGGTTGCGAAAACGAAGCCTTGCGTGGCCAGGAAATCGACATCGACTTCCGAGTACACGAAATCAAACGCATCGAGCTGCCCGATCTCAATCCCGCGTTCCTCGATCGCATCGGCGGTTTCAAGGATGAAGCGGAACTGCGTGAATTCGTGATGGCCGAATTGAGCCGCCAGCTCAAATATCACCAGCAAAAACAAGTTCGCCAACAGATTACGGCCCTACTCACCGAATCGGCTACTTGGGAACTTCCCAAGGAACTGGTTCGCCGTCAGGAGCGTCGCGAACTCGATCGCGCGGTGATGGAATTGCGTGCCAGCGGCTTTGCCGACGAAGTGATTCGCGCGCATGCCAACGACTTGCGACAAAACAGCCGCATTGCCACGGAACGCGCTTTGAAAGAGCACTTCATCCTCGAGCGAATTGCCGAAGAGGAGAAGATCGAAGCCGAACCACAAGATTATGATGACGAGATTCGTCTGATCGCCGCCCAAAGCGATGAATCGCCCCGTCGCGTTCGCGCTCGTTTGGAAAAGCGCGGCCAGATGGACTCGCTCCGCAATCAGATCATCGAGCGCAAGGCGATTGAAATGATCACCCAGGCCGCCGTGGTCAATGAGAAGCCTTTTGTGCCAACCGCCAATCAAACCGAAGCCGTCAATCTCTCGATCGCGGCTGGCGAGTCGGAACAGAACGAAATTCCCGAAGCCAAGTTCGCTGGTGGCGACGAAGAAGAGAAATTGCCGAAGTAACTTGCTAGCATGATAAGTAACAGGCGCGGGCTGGCTTATGGTCAGCCCGCTGCTGTTTCTTGAGCTAAGTGCTGCGAGCGGCACGCTTTTTCGCTATGATCCGTTTCCTCGGGCACGTCGTGCTAACCGGCCGTGCGTTTCGTCTGGACCGCTGTTTCCGAGATGTATAGTATTGGGGAGCCTGTGACGGTACCAAGCGACGGCGACTTGGCTCATCGGTTCCATAGTTTCCGCATCCACGTATAAGGTTGACCCCGGCATGAGTCTTGAACTGCCGCAGTCGATGTTCAATTCCTACGCGTCGGGCAGCTACCAACGTCAGCGTCAAATGACGCTGGGCGATTTGCTGCTCGAGAATCGTATCATCTTCCTCCAAGGTGAAATCCACACTGGCAACGCCAACGAGATCGTGATGAAGTTGCTGTACTTGCAGAGCGAGAATCGCCGCAAGGACATCCACTTCTATATCAACTCGCCCGGCGGTGACGTGGTTGCCACGCTCGCCATGTACGACACCATGCAAATCCTCAGTTGCCCGGTGGCGACGTACTGCGTTGGCCAGGCGGCCAGCGGCGGCGCGGTGCTACTTTGCGGTGGCACCAAAGGGAAGCGCTTCGTGCTGCCCAACGCCCGCGTCATGTTGCATCAGCCCTGGGGTGGCGTTAGCGGCCAGATTAGCGATATCGATATTCAAGCCAACGAGATTCTGCGCACGCGCGAACTGCTCAATCAGATCATCGCTCGGCACACCGGCCAATCGGTCGAGAAGATCGCCAAGGATACCGACCGCGATTTCTTCCTCGGCGCCGAGGAATCCAAAGCCTATGGCATTGTGGACGAGATTCTGGCCAAGCCGCCGGCCGAAGCCAACGACGACTAAGCCAGCGCTGGCCGCGTCCCGTCCCACTTTAACCGAACACAACTGACCATTTACGCAGCGAGTTTTTCCGATGCCCATGATTCCCTATGTTGTCGAGAAGAGCGGTCGCGAAGAGCGCGTGTACGACATTTACAGTCGCTTGCTCAAAGATCGCATCGTGTTTTTGGGATCGCAAGTGAATGACGAAGTCGCTAACGCGATCGTTGCTCAATTGCTGTTTTTGCAGTCGGACGATCCCAAAGCCGACATCCACTTTTACATCAATTCGCCCGGCGGCAGCGTCAGCGCCGGCATGGCCATCTATGACACCATGCAGTTCGTGACGTGCGATGTCGCGACCTATTGCATCGGTCAGGCGGCCTCGATGGGCGCCGTGCTGCTCACCGCTGGTGCCGCAGGCAAGCGTCACGCGCTCCCCAACGCCCGCATCATGATCCA
>JBGSHH010000631.1:0-8016 GCA_041752355.1 Pirellulaceae bacterium
AATCCTGCTGCTACGACCATTCCGCTGGCCAAGGCCCTGGGCCGAGCGTGGCGTGAGTCAACCCGGCAGTCTACAGGATAGTGATCGTGTTGTCAATATCTGTTTACTAAATAGGCAAAAGTATCTACGTGCCAAGCGGGCCGCTCCCCGCCGGTCCAGCACGCGCGTATCTGCGACGGTCTGTGGGGGCGTCTCTACGCTGACACCTCGGGCTAGTAAAGGGAGAGGGCCAAGAGCTATAGTTGAACCATGCCCCAAAAGCCGCGTCGACGAACGGAGTCCTCGCCGGCCCAGCGGAACGTTCCGCCGCCGGAAGTAGCGCGGCTGCGCGTGGTGGTCACGGAAGGGGAAATCGACGACAGCGGGCTATCCCTGGAAGAGATGGGACAGTCGCTGGCCGAAATGTTGACCAAGGGGGCCGATCCTTACGACGCCGCACTGGAGCCGGAAGCGATGAGCGATTTGCCGCGCGCCGTCGCGCGTCCCGAAACCATCGATGCCCAAACCGGCGAAACTAGCACCGGCGGCAGTGATCTCGCCTGCGATGTTTCGCCGCGCACGATCCTGGAGGCGATGTTGTTCGTCGGCCACCCGCATAATGAGCCGCTCGCCGCGCAGCGTGTGGCGTCGCTGATGCGGGGCGTGAGCGCAGAAGAAATCGACGAACTAGTACGCGAGCTGAACGAGGAGTATGCTCAGGACGGCGCGCCCTATATTATCGATTCAATCGGTGCGGGCTACCTGCTCACACTGCGCCCTGAATTCGCGAGCGTGCAGGAGAAGTTCTCCGGCAAGGTTCGCGAGGCGAAGTTGTCGCAGGCCGCCATCGACATCCTAGCTGTCGTCGCCTATCAACAACCGGTGACCCGCGCTGAAATCGATAAAGCGCGCGGTCAGATCAGCGGCGCCATGCTCTCGCAATTGGTGCGGCGCGATTTGCTCCGCTTGGAACGTCCCGACAAGAAGCCGCGCGATCCCAAGTATTTCACGACCGATCGCTTTCTCGCGCTATTTGGCCTAGGGAGTCTCGACGACTTACCGCGCAGCCAGGAACTCGAGCGTAATCTGTAACGCGGCTGAGCAGGGGTGAGCTTGCGTTGGCGGGGCCGAAATAGCCACGCTAACACTTCAGGTTGGCGCTCGCTTAGGGAAACTTCCCCACCGAAAACGGGAGCTTGGGCCACTGCTGTCCAAGACCGGGCCATTTTGCCACGTTTACCAGGGGGGATCGGCTGTACCTAATAGTCGGGCGAGCCGGCGCAGTGATCCCCTTGAAGGCGGCAAACTCGCTAATTCCTCGCTAGATGGTGACAATGGGCGTAGCTCAACCTATAGTTGACTCGCTCGGTAAGCACTGGGAGCATCCTCTCTACCCAGTTGCCACAGCTTACCTGGGCGCGAAAATGGGGCCACACCGCGAGCTTTCGCCAATCGCTGCGTTGCGCGGCGGATGGCTGATTTTTTCCCCTTGGAGACAGTTTCGAAGCCTTTCCGTCAGTAGTCAGGTGGTATTTTTCCAACGTAGCCGCGTTGCTGTCACCGCGTTGCGATAATCACCCGAAGACGGATCGAAACTGCCTATGCTCATGCGTCATCCGCATCCTGCATTACAATTCACGCATATCCTGCCATACGGCGCGCTCGTCCATGATGGGGGAGTGCAATTCGTCGTATTCAGCCGCTCGGCCACGGCCATGCGTTTGCTGATCTACGAAAAAGTCACCGATCGGGAACCGGTCGAGATCCACGAATTCGACCGCAACCTCCACCGCCTGGGCGATATCTGGAGTTTGTTTATCGAAGATGCTGGCCCCGGCACTCTCTATCACTTTCAGGCGGACGGGCCGCATGACCCGGCCCATGGCCAGTGGTTCGATGCGAAGGCCCGCTTGATCGATCCCTACGCCAAGGCGCTGGCCGGCGACTTCCTGCCGTCGAACGATGGAATCGTCCGTCCGCCGAAATGCGTGGTCATGGAAGAGTATTTCGATTGGGAAGGAGATCGCCATTTGCGCCGTGATCTTTCCGAATCGATCATTTACGAAACACACGTTAAAGGCTTCACGCAAAGCAAAACCAGCAAGGTCGAGCATCCCGGCACTTACCTCGGCATTATCGACAAGATTCCGTACTTGAAGTCGCTAGGCGTGACGGCCATCGAGCTCAATCCAATCCACGAGTTCCCCATCAACGATATCTGGGGACGCAAGCCGGAACGCACGAACTATTGGGGCTACGATCCCCTCTGCTTCTTCGCGCCGCATCGCGGATATGTCGCGGGGCGCGAGCCAGGCGCGCAAGTGTATGAGTTCAAGACGATGGTCAAGGAACTCCACAAAGCAGGCATCGAGGTGATTCTCGACGTGGTGTTTAACCACACCTGCGAAGGGAACGAGATGGGACCGACGCTGAGCTTCAAAGGCTTGGAGAATCGCGTCTATTACATGCTCGGCGGTGGCGGTCAGCATTACATGAACTTTAGTGGTTGCGGTAACACAATTAATGGCAATCATCCGATCGTCCGCGAGATGATCTTCCATTGTTTGCGACACTGGGTGCATAACTATCACGTCGATGGTTTCCGTTTCGATCTGGCGTCGATTCTCAGTCGCGATCGGAATGGGCATTTGGTGGCGAATCCTCCGCTGATTGAAGCGATTGCGGAAGATCCGCTATTGGCCGATACGAAGATCATTGCGGAAGCGTGGGACGCCGCGGGCGCCTATCAAGTTGGTTCGTTCGGCGACTTGCGCTGGGCGGAGTGGAACGGTCGCTATCGCGATGACGTACGCCGCTTGTGGCGTGGAGACGGCGGCCTCGTCGGCGCATTCGCCACCCGTCTGGCAGGCAGCAGCGATTTATATGAACACGCGGGACGCGCGCCGTTTTGCAGCATCAATTTCATCACTTCGCACGACGGCTTTACGCTGAACGACTTAGTGAGTTATCGCGACAAGCACAATGAAGCCAACGGTGAAGGCAATCGCGATGGCGACAACAACAACTACAGCGACAATTATGGTGTCGAAGGTCCGACCAAGCGGCCCATGGTGGAACGACTGCGCGAGCGCCAGATCAAGAATATGCTCACGACGTTGATGATGTCGCAAGGGGTGCCGATGTTCGTCATGGGCGATGAATGTCGTCGCACGCAAAAAGGCAATAACAACGCCTACTGCCAAGACAATCCGATCAGCTGGTTTGATTGGAGCCTGGTCGAAGAGAATCAGAGTTTAGTGCGGTTCACGCAAGCGATTGTACAGTTCCGTCGTTCGCAACCCACCGTGCGTCGCAAGGAGTTTTTGCGCGGCGAAGCGCGGCCGGATACGAAACTGCCGGATGTCAATTGGTACAACGCGCTGGGAACCGCTGTCGATTGGCAAGGTGGCGATAACACGCTGATTTGCTTGTTGCGAAAGCAACCGATCGAAGATGGTGGCGTCGGCAAAGATGTATTGCTCTTGATCAATGCCACTGGTAGTCCGCGGGAGTTTATCTTGCCTGCGATTGCCAAGGGGACGAAGTGGCGGCAGTTCATCGATACGGGGGCTGATTCGCCGAAGGATGTTTATCCCGAGATCAACGGCCCCGCGCCACCCAAGACCGGACGCTTAACACTCGACTATCGTTCGCTGATGGCGTTCGTGGAAGCGTGAAATAGCTTCGGTCGATGGACTCCTCTCGTTCCCGCGGTCCGCCGCGGGAACGCATCGCCGCGAAGGCCAGCCAGCGCTCGATGTGGATGGATGGTTTATCGATTAACCGGCGTGCGAGGAAACGTAGCGCGCGACGATACGCCTTCCTCAATCGCCTGCATCACAGCCAGCACGATGTCTTCCCGCCAGAAGTTGGCAGCGACTTGCACGCCGACAGGTAGTCCGGCGCTGTCGCGCTCGATTTCGCGGGCGGTGCGCTCGGCCAGTTCTTTACTCTCGGTACGATTGCTTTCCTCATTGGCGCGCACCGTGGTCACCGGCACCACGCCAGCAGGCAAGCCGAGCAGATTCACGAAGAAGCAATCTCCTGCGGCGGCAATCACATCGGTCGCCGTGTTGTGTCTTGGTGCAGGCAGAGCATAAGGAGGCAGGATGAGCGCATCGTAGGACAAGGAGAATTCCTCCAGGAACGCGCAACGATAGTTGTTCATGCGCAACGTGAGCTGCCAGTATTCATCGGCCGATCGGTTCCGTGCGGCGCGCACCAGACCCGCCTCGTGTCGAGCGTTCTGCCACTGGCGAATGGTCGCCGCGAGCGGACGCAACCAATTCGGAATTCTGCCCGCCATTAGCAATCGATTGATGCGTGGATCGACCGTACCTCCGGCGACCAGTCGCACGGCATCAGCACCCCCATCGGCCGCGATGAGGGCTGTATAGAGATACATCGCCTCGCCAATCCGCGGCGGATTGATGGCTTCGACCGTCGCGCCACGTTCGCGCAGGATCGCCACTGATTCACGCACCGCCCGTGAGATGGCGGGGGCATACGGGAAATAACCATTGTCTTCCCAGTAGGCAATGCGAAGCTTGGCAACCGAAACATCGCGCGACGATCTTAGCGGCGCGGGGACGACATCATAATCTGTCGATTGTGCGGCGTCGCCGACCAGTACACCTAGCAGCAATTCCAAATCGGCCACACGTCGCGCCAGCGGCCCTGGTTGAAAATGGATCGCTTCCATCCCACGCAAATTGGCGACGCTCCCACTGCGCGGCAAGCGTTGGCTCGAAGGCTTCAGGCCTGCCAGTCCACAGAAATGCGCAGGCAAGCGAATGCTGCCACCCAGATCGCTGCCTAACCCGCAGGGCGAGCCACCGGCGGCGATGATGGCCGCCTCACCGCCACTGCTGCCGCCGCATGTGCGTTTGAGATTCCAAGGATTATTTGCGCGTCCATAAACGGGATTATCGGTCTCATGCAACAGCATCAACTGAGGCACGTTCGTCTTGCCGAGCACGATCGCACCGGCGGCTTTCAAACGAGCGACCAAAGGGGCATCGGCAGTGGAGAGTTTGCCGACCAACGACGTCAGTCCCATCGTCGCCTGCGTGCCAGCGATGTGGAAACATTCCTTGATCGTAATTGGCACACCGTGAAGGGGGCCCAGCGTCTGACCGCCGGCCTGGGCTTCGTCGGCGATGCGCGCCGCTGTGAGGGCTTGCTCAAAAAGAGGAATCACCACCGCATTAAGCGCGGGATTCACCACTTCGATACGCTGGATATGCGCCGACACAACTTCCCGCGACGAGCACGCTCCGGCGCGAATCTGCGCCGCGATTTCGCTAGCCGGGAGAGCGATGAGTTCGTTCGACATCGTGTCTATGTTGGCCGACTACTTCTTCGGAAATGGCAAGGCGAAGTCGCCGAAGACGATCCGATCCTCGTCGCCGACGTAGCCGGGCATCGCGAGTCCTGGCTCTTCCACAACCACACCCAGAATGATCGAACGTACTTCAGGCTGAGCGCGATCCATAACCAGCGGCACCAACGTATGATTCGTATCTTCCAAGACAAAACCGCGCGTCGAACCTTGATCGGCCGCATTGGGCTTTTGCAAGGTGCCAATCAAGATCACACCGTTGCTGCCGCGCGCCTCTGTCGATAAAGTCGTGGCCCAGGGAGGACCAACGCGCTCGATGAGGATCTGCGCTTGCTTGTTCTCTTGCAGTTTAACGAGCAAATCTCGCGTCGCTTGCATTTGCTCGGTCAATCCAAAGTCTTCTTGATCGGCGAAGGTGACTTTCTCCGCCAATTCTGCCAGCGATTTAAACAAGGCGCGTGAGAGCTTCGCCTTCACATCCGCGTCCTCGGAGTTTGTCCCCTCTTCGAACGACTGCAAGGCTTTGTTGGCATTGTTCAGTGCTTCGGAGATTTCCGGCGCACTATATTTGGGCGCATTGGCGACACTTAGCGGGACTTTTGGCTTATCGAGATCACCCCCTGTGCCAATCTTCTCCTCGCTGTCCGCCTTCTTGTTGCCAGCAGGCGGAGTGACGGGATCAAGGTCGAAACCACCGGGAGCATCAATGCCTGGTGGATCGATCCCCGGCGGCGCGATGCCTGGGGGATCGATGCCAGGTAAGGTATCTGGCGGTGTGTTGAGGCCGGGATCGTTCAAATTTGGACCCAGTTCCAGCGAAGGTATTTTGTTGTCTCCGTTGGAAGCGTTGGATTTCTTCGACTTGTTGCCGTTATTAGTCTTCTTGGGCGTGTCTTGCTTATTCGCCGGTTCGTTCTTGGGCGCTTCTTCCGGTGCGTTCTGAAATTTGGCCGGGACGATCCATGGCGCGTATTTCGCAACGACCGGGCCAGCCTCAAACGGGTCTTTGCCAAAGGCGTACCAAAAGAGGAGCAATGCGACGGGAATAGCGGCGGCTCCACCCAGTACAACCTTGATGATTTCAGTGAGCGGACTCTTCGCCTTCTTCTTGGGACGTGGCGTAGCGCTGATCGATTTGCGCGGCGTCCCTTCGGCGGTGGCGTCACCGTCGAAGGCATAGGACGGCTTCTCGGTGCGGACTTCGGCGGCTGCCAAACCAAACTCGCCAACACTGGCGTCGCTCGCGCTCTCGGCATCGATTAACGCGACATGGCCACCGTCGTCACCTCCGACCGACCCGTATTTCTCGCCGCTGCCCGCACTGATGAAGTGTTCTTCCGGTTCGTCCAGCAGTTCCAATGCCGGCGGCAACTTAGCCAGCATCTCGTCAAGCGTGAACTCCGTCGTGCAGAGCGGGCAGCGCACGCGGGAACTCCCCCGGGCGCGCGTGGGAACTGTCACCGAATCGCCGCAATGCGGACACGAACTGACAAACATGAGCAACTCCGCAACGATGCCTTAAAAGTCGAATGCCGGGAGAGAAAGCCAAACCTCTAGTGTAACCGCCACCCTGGAAGAGTCCTAGCGTTTCGCCCGATTGTTCTGTTGACGGTCGAAGACGGGAAAAAACATTTTAAGACGAGGAATGACCTCAGCCTAACCTACGCCACAGCAACAGTTTACCGGTCCAACGCTCGAGTCCAGCGAAAACGACCTGCGAGCACAATTGGCTCCCCCACCACTTGGCGAATCCTGATTCGGCGATCACGCTAAAGGATCGCTCTCCGCTCGCTCGTCTAAATTCTGAATGGCCGTCATGTCTGTGCATCACGTCAAGAAGATCGTCGTCGTGGGAGCTGGCAGCGCAGGCTTCATGTCCGCTTTGCTCGCCCGTTTGTCGCTGCCTGGCTTGGAAGTGGTGGTCGTTCGCTCGCCGAACATTCCCGTAATTGGGGTGGGCGAATCGACCACGGTTGGCCTGCCCAAATTTTTGCACGATATGTTAGGCCTGGATCGAAAGGAGTTCTTTAGCGAGGTGCGTCCTAGTTGGAAACTCGGCATTCGCTACGAGTGGGGACTCCCGGGCGATTATCACTTCAACTACACCTTCGATCCCGCCGTGGACCTCCAGATCCAACCCGACGGCCCGATCAACGCGCTCTATTGCCAGCGCGAGATGCGCGACATCAGTTTGTTCTATGCGCTGATGGATCGCGACAAGTCACCATGCAAGCGCGGGCCAACGGGGCAACCGATGGTGGCGCTCAACGCTGGCTATCACATCGAGAACCAGGCGTTCATCGGCTATCTCGAACGCAAATCGCGACAATTCGGCGTGCGGATCCTCGATCGCGATGTGATCTCCGTTGACTGCGATGAACAAGGCAATGTCACGACGCTCACACTCGATGACGGCAGCAATTTAGCAGGTGACTTGTTCATCGATTGCACGGGCTTTGCGTCCGTGCTACTGAAGCAAGCCATGGGAGCGAAGTTCGTGTCCTATAGCGATAGCTTGTTTGTCGACTCGGCGGTGGTTGGATCCTGGTCGCGCACCGATGACGTGTTTCATCCCTACACCACCGCCACCACAATGGATCATGGCTGGGCGTGGCGAATCGATTTTGAAGAGCATATCACGCGCGGCTACGTCTACTCGTCGGCCCATTGCTCGCCGGACGAAGCGATGCGCGAAC
>JBGSHH010000632.1:0-6314 GCA_041752355.1 Pirellulaceae bacterium
AACTTGCCTCCATAACACGCATTAATCACCCTCGAGCCATTGCAAATCGCCCAACTTCCACGGCCATCACCACCGCGAGCCCCTTGCGAGCCTGCTCATCCACTCAGCCAACAAGGTAAGTTCCCGGACAGACTCCTAGTGGGCACGCAACGCTAGCACGCGCGACATTCGTCTTGTGTTATCGCCAGCGCGCTGCGTACACTCCCCACCCGACGCATGGAGCGTCGCCACTTGCCCCTCCCGAAAGGATTCACCATGGTTCGGATGATTCTCAATGCGGCCTATGCGGCTGCCGTGCTTGGTTGCTTGATGGCACCATCGTCGGTGCAAGCGGCGGATCCCGCCTGCGTTCAATGCGAACAAGCCGTGCCGATGTTCAGCAAGATCCCCTACCTTAACCGGCTATTTAAGAATGTAGGCGTTGCCGCCGCGCCTGCCCCAGGTGACAACATTCAAATCGTGTGGGAAGAAGTTGACTGTCCCGCAGGTAAGTGCGAAGTCGCCGTTTGTCCTGGCAAGGGCTGCGAAGCGAACGTCTGCGAAGTGAAAGCCTGCGCTGCTGCTGGTTGTCAGGCGAAATGCTGCGATGCGGCACAAGTTTGCCAGCCGCGTTGCTTTTTGATTCCCGGTTCCGATGGCGTGGAGCGCGTGGGAATCGATTTCGACTTCAACGTTTGCGAGAGCGACACTTGCCAGCAGTTTCAGTTTGCCCCAGCGCAAACCGTCGCCGCCGCGCCGGTGGTTTCGGCGCAGCACCCCATCGAATCGCCGTTGCTCCAACTCTATTCCTCGTTTGTGGAACAACTCAACGCGGTCCACGAAGCGAGCCGCGAGCGCGAGTCGGAATTGATCGAAGCGATCTTTGAAGCGCGCGTAGAAAACGCAACCTTGGCCGCGAAGCTCGCCGCTGTGGAAGAGCACACACAATTGGCGATCGAGAATGCATTGCTCAAGGCGAAGTTGGAGCAAGCCGAAGAGAAGCTCGCAAAATTGGCGCAAGAGCAGACTCAGGTCGCAGATAAAGCGACGACCAAGCGTAAGCGCTAGAGATTTGAAGAAGCCCCCATGGGGCGACCTCCCCAGCACCCAGGGCGCAGCTTTTAAAGTTGCGCATTTACGTGGGCGTGGATCGAGGATCTCATATCTTCGCCCCAACGGGGCGACCTTCCACAGCCCAGGGTGAAACCCTGGGGAACTGTGGCCCGTTCCCTCTCCGCGAACCCCATCGGGGTTCACTTCAGGTGGCGGCATCACGCGACGACGCTTGAAGGCCACCCCGTTGGGGTGCGGAAATCGTCTTTAGTTCGTCGTTCTTCCCAGGATTTCATCCTGGGCTTTGGAAGGTGACCCCTGCGGGGTCGCAATTCGCCAAGCATCCAATCAGACACAATAGCGCAACATCAAAAGGCGCAGCCCTGGGTAGCGGTGGTCTAAATTTCGCCGCGAACGGCAACGGTGTTTATTTCGCTTCTTTCCCGGGTTTTGTCCGCTGCGGGTTAGTGTTTGCCATCCACAGCACTCCGCCGGCAAGCGCCACGAACAGCGCGACTTGCGTCAAGCACAGGCCAGCTTCCTCGTTATGCACGCCGGCGTGAATCAATAGGAAGATCTGATACGCGATCGTCACCATTCCCGGCGGCACAACGAGAATACTCGCCGTTAAATCGCCAGCCGCCAGCGCGAAACAGCCCAGCCAGACTATCGCCAACATCGGCCCGCGCTGCGGCAAGACGATGCGCCCCAAGATCGCCAGCGGGCCGGCGCCTTCGGTGCGGGCCGATTCGATTTGATCTTCGCCCAGCGAACGAAACGCATGCCATAGCAGCATCGTCGCCCAAGGCAAGGTACGCACGGTGATCGCCAACACACTCGGCAGCAAAGTGCGATCGTACAACCAGGCGAGCAATCCCGCTTGCGGTTGATTGAAAAGCCAGACGATACTCACGCCGATCAGCGGCCCCGGTAACGCCAGGCCTATGACCGTCACGCCTAGCGCTGGCCAACTGCGCACGCCGCCACCGCGCGCCAGCCACGCCAGCGGAATCGCAAGTAGCACGCTTAATGTGCCGACGAAGGCTCCCAGTTGGAGCGTCACACCGTATTCTTTGCCAAATTTCCAGTGGCTGGGATCGACCGAGCCAGGCATTGTGGAGTCCATCGCCGTCGCCATCGTCCAGGTTCGCTCCGGCGCGCCGGAACTGACATCCACCGTGAAGCCTGCTTTGTAAACGAGGTTCCCCAGCGGCACGCCAATCGCGACGAGCGTAAACAGCGCGATCAACAACCAACACGGCCAGCGCCAAATGCCGAGTTCCCAACTCACGCGCGAGCGCTGCGAACTCCGCTCGCCGCGCGGCGCGAGCATCTCCGCTACTTGCCAGGCGATCACCACCAGCACGCCAATCGTCGCCAGTTGGGGCCAGATGCCGATCGTCGCTTCGGTGGCGTCGGCGGTGAGCGCCAGGTTGGTATAGAGCTCTTCGGCGTACGTGCGTACGCGGTAAACATCGGTCACCGTCATCTCGCTGGCGGTGGTCACCAAGACCAACAGCCCCGCTGCGATGATGCCAGGGAGCGTTTGCGGCAGTGTCACCCACAGCAGCACTTGCCACGGCCCAGCGTCCATCAAGGCGAGTTCTTCGAGATCCCCCTCCACCTGCCGCAGACTCGCGCCGACGATCAACACTACCCACGGCACCGCCGCCAACGTATGAATCCACAGCACGGCCGCTTCGCCACGTAACAACGGCTCCGCCGTCCGCCCGATCCATTGCGAGAACCAACCTTGCTGACCAAACCCGGCATCCCAGGCAGAAGCTTGCACATACAGCGGCAAGAACAGCAGTACGCACAGCGCGAGCAGCCAACACGATTTCAGCGGCACATCGGTCTTCACCAACAACACCGCCAGTAACATCCCCAGCGACAAGGCAAAGATTGACGTCAGGCCGGCGATGCGCAGCGTGGTGAGCGCGAGCGAGACTTCGCGCTCATTCGCGGTTGCTAGAAAGCCTGCGATCACGAGCAGCAATAGCAAAATCGCCAGCAGCGGCCCGCGCGCGGAGTAAAAGGTCGCACCATTCATGCGACCTAGTGTAATCGTCAGTTGTAGGGTGTGGCGAGTAGTACGAGCCGCACCATCTAATTGTTCCGAAACTCTCGCTGGGGAACATACCGCCGCCAAGGAGGGCCTTGGCAATGAGAATCTCCCACAACGCGAGCCGCGATAGGACGAATCGTCACGACGATTTCTTCGAAGTGTCCCACCACATTTGCGTGGCGCCGGTTTCGTTGCGGATCAGGCCGCACCACTTGTCGTGCGTCATGTACTCGTAGCCTTCGCCGCCGTTCTTCCAAAGCTTATACGGATCGAGGTAGCGAATGCGTTTGTTGTCGGGATGAACGCCGACAATCAAAATTGCATGGGGATCGCCATCGAGGAAACTACCGCCACACCACATGGGGCCGTGATCGGAAAAGACCTTGAAAAAGTCATCGAACGTCTTCAGGTAGCTCACGCGATAGCCAGTCAGCCCCAGCGCGATGCGCGCCTTGATCCAATCGGACGAATCCAAGCCCGTGGTGATCGAGATTTTCGCCTCGGTGATTTTACGAGTCGCTTCGGAGACTAACTCCCCTTTCCAGTCGTACAGCATCTGGTAACAGGCCAGCCAGCAACACTTGGAATTAGCCTGCAAAACGGGGGCGACCTTGTACATTAATTCATTGGCCATAACGACTTCCGCGTTGTGTCTTCACGAGTGCCTATCAATCACGCCAGAGGGATTATCGTGGAAACGGCGTGACGGTTGCAAGAATTCCGGCAAGATTCTGGCCGGAGATAGACCGTGGTCACTAATACCACCCGTTGGGCGACGGTCGGAAGGCGACGGTTGAACCCCCAGAAAGTTCGGGGCTGGGGTGCTCGTTACCAAGGAGGACCTTGGTAACGAGCTTCGCCGACAGGAATTGGCGCTTCTCTTATTAGCGCTTCACTACCGCTTCACTACCGCTTCACTTATTACCGCTTGTCTGCCGCCGGAGCCTTAGCGGTCTTCGCTTCGGCTTCGGTCACCTGTTCTTCGGTCATGCGGGCGAGGTACTGCATCAAGCTTTCGGCGCCGTTGAAGCCGATCACGGTTTCGTTGAGATCGATCTGCTTCTGGATCAACCGTCCGGCGTCGATATCGAACTTGATCGTGCCGCGTTGCATCTTTTGCACCAACTGCGATTGAATCTTGGGGTCGTTGATGGGAGTGAGAATTTGCGTCTCGACACCGATGGTCGCGACGCCTGTCTTCACTTGTTGCAGCGTGTACTGCTGGCGAACTTTGACCACCTTCACCGTCCCATCGGCCAGGCGAACTTTGATCTCTTCGGGCATGTGCCACTGTTGACCGATCTTGACCGGTTGCGGCGGCAATGGCACCGCCAAATCGCCAATGCTGACTTGGAGTTGCTTGCGCTTGGGATCGATCTCGCGACCGAAGGGATCGATCGTGATGGTCGCCATCGGCTTGCCGATGCTAGCGGCAACGTGTTCATACGCTTGCGGCGGCTTCTCATCGGTACGGCTGTCGTAGCGAATCTCTTGCTGCGTGCCGACTTGTTGCCACATGTCGACCGCTTCAATCGTGTTGGTGAACGTGATGTTGCCATCGGCATCGACGTCTTGGATATTCCAAACGCGAATCGACACGCTACGGCTGCTCGCCTTTTCGGTCACCCCTTGGATTTTGGTTTCCGTGGTGGCGACATGCACCACCTTGGTGCGCATCGCTTCACCAACAGAGAACTTGTAGCGCAGATCGTATTCTTCGCCAGCCGCTTTGGCCGTGGCGGCAGCGACGCGCTTGGCGGCGGTACTCTCATCGGCGCGCAAATGGGAGGTGGCAACAACAACGGCCAATAGTGCGAGCAGGTAACGCGACATGTTCAGCATCCTTGCGTGAAACATGGGGATTAGTACGATATCCGGCCGCTCCACCCCAGCTTCTCTCGCAGGGTGCGATAGTAGCTGTGGCCGGCGACTTCGATCATTTGAAAGGTTGGCTTGGCCCGCTCGACCCGCACGCGGTCATCGCCTGTCAGGCGACCCAGCATACGTCCATCGGCGACCACGGTCGTCCCTTCGTTGGGGCGACTGACCACCATCTCGTACACGCGATCGGCGGTATCGACCACTGGCCGCACCGTGAGTGTATGCGGACTAATTGGCGATATGACGAACGCCTGCACATCTTTTCGCAAGATCGGACCGCCAGCCGAAAGGCTATGCGCGGTGGAACCGACCGGCGTGCTGATGATCAGACCGTCGCAACTATAGGAAGTCGCCAATTCCGCGTCAATGTAAAGATCGATGTCGATGATCGAGAACGGCTCGCCGCCGAGAATCGCCGTTTCGTTCAAGCCCAAGTGCTGGCACAGAACTTCCTCGCCGCGCAGCAGCGACGCCGTGAACATCAGGTGCGACACCAAGCGGCATTGCCCGGCACAAACTGCTGGCAGCACTGATAGCAACTCGCCGGGCGAGATGCCTGCCAGGAAACCGAGTTTTCCCATGTTGATGCCCAGCACCGGCAACTGGTCGGTGCCGAGCGCTTTGGCAGCGCGGAGGATCGTGCCATCGCCGCCGAAGACCATGGCGAAGTCGGCGTTCACCTGACTCAGGTCTTGCGTGAAGTCGAGATCGCACAGCACCACGTCGGCTAGTTTTTCAATCTCCGGCAGCACGTGGGCGACTTCTTCCGTCACCATCGGTCGATCGCTCGCCCCCAGAATCAACACTCGCGGTCGCGCGCGTTCCTCCGTCAGCCAGGCTGGTATCGCGGAAGGTCGATTCGCTGCAGGTTGCGTGTGATTCATGCCCTTGATGATAGTGGGGTTGCTAGCCGTGTCGCAAGGTAGGCACAAGGTGCATTGTGCCCATCACGCTCCGCGTGATGTTCGACGGTTGGCTACTGCGCGGATACTCGCTGGTCTCGACTGGAATTCGCGCGGTTGGCGACAGTCGCGTAGCGGATCGCTGGAGAATCCAACAACATCACGCGGAGCGTGATGAGTACTATGTGCCCATCACGCTCCGCATGATGTTCGACGATTGGCTACTTCACGGATACTCGCTGGTCTTGCTTAGAATTCACGAGCTTCGCGACAGTCGCGTAGCCAAATCGATGGAGAGTCCAACGGCATCACGCGGAGCGTGATGAGTACTATGTGCCCATCACGCTCCGCGTGATGTTCGACGATTGGCCACTGCGCGGATACTCGCTAGTCTCGACTGGAATTCGCGCGGTTGGCGACAGTCGCGTAGC
>JBGSHH010000633.1:0-4300 GCA_041752355.1 Pirellulaceae bacterium
TCGGGGGGTGGTGGAGAAGTAGGTCGCCCTGTTACGTGGCGTAGGCTTCTAGCCTGCGACTAAATTGGCAGGCAAGATGCCTACCCCACGAGAGCGCTTTTCGCGTATCGGTGGGGTGGGAAATCCGCTATATTTAGGCACTTCGAGCGAATACCCCTCAGAGTCAATTCCCTCGCCTTTCGAGGTCTCAAATAGCGCATGTCCACCACCAAATCGCCTGACAAGGTGAAAAAGAAATCCAAGCCCGATCCCGAGCAGAGCGCCAAGGCCACCCGCGAAACGATCGAATCGGTGGTAATCGCCATCATTCTGGCGTTCTTGTTTCGCTCGTTCGAGGCGGAAGCGTTTGTCATTCCCACGGGTTCCATGGCCCCGACGCTGCAAGGGAGACATAAGGATACGTTCTGTCCCGAATGTGGCTATCAGTATCGGACCGGCGCCAGCGATGAAACGCATGATCAAGTCAGCGCCACCGTTTGCCCGATTTGTCGCCATGTACACGTGCTCGATCCGTATCGCAATTGGAACGAAGCCTCCTTCACCGGCGATCGCATTCTGGTCAGCAAGTTCGCCTATCAAATCGGCGATCCGGAGCGCTGGGACGCCATCGTCTTCAAGTTCCCAGGCAATGCGAAGCAGAACTATATCAAGCGTCTGATCGGCCTGCCTGAGGAGAAGATTCGCATTCGTCATGGCGACATCTTCATCCAAGGTAAGGGAGACACCGACTATCACATCGCCCGCAAGCCGCCGCAGAAGCAAGTGGCCATGCTGCAGTTGGTGGATGATACCGACTTCCTCGCGCCCAGCTTGGTAGAAGCCAAGTGGCCTTCGCGCTGGCAGCGCTGGCAACTCCCAGGCGGCGGCAAACCAGCCGATTGGAAGATGACCGTCGACGGTCGCAGTTTTTCGACCGATGGACAAGGAGACGAAGCCTGGTTGCGTTATCGTCACATTCCGCCGCGCGGCGGTGATTGGGGGCAACTCGGCTCACAACAGTTGCCAGACGAACTAACGGGGCTCTCGCCTGAGGAATTCACGTCTCGACGCCAATGCCTGATAACCGATTTCTATACCTATAACACGCACCTCAACATGGATCGCGCGCGGTTTAAGTACTTAGGTGACAATGCACCGGTTGCAGACTTCAAGAGCGAGGTCGCCCAGGCGTCTCTCGATTCTCCCGGTACGCTGCAGATTTTCGAGCGCGTGTTGGGGCGGCATTGGGTCGGTGATTTGGCGGTCGAAGCGACGGCGCAAGTGACCAGTTCCGAAGGCGAACTGTTGCTGGATTTGATCGAAGGGGGAGTGCATTACGACTGCCGGATCGATATCGCTACGGGTATCGCGAAGTTGGAAATCGATCGCGGCGCGACGAAGTTTGTCGACAAACTCGGCGAAGAAGTACAATTCCCCACAGCGCAAACAACGGTTCGCGGACCCGGAACGTATCAACTGCGATTGGCCAATTGCGACGATCAACTGATGCTTTGGGTGAATGGTTCGCACGTCAAGTTTGATGGGCCGACGACCTATGCCAATCGTCCCAACTGCGCACCGTCGTGGCAGGCGGACGATCCCGGCGACATGGCTCCCGCCGGCGTGGGCAGCAAGAACGCCGCCGTGACGTTCAGCAGCCTGCGTATCTTGCGCGACGTGTACTACATCGCGAGCCGAGGTAACCTCGCCTACGACTATAATGCTTCGGAAGACATGAACGAGGTGTTCAGCGATCCCACAACTTGGGACAAGACATCGCTCTTCGCTTCTCGTGCCCAGATCGATTTCGAGACCGCTGCCGATCAGTTCTTTCCACTGGGTGACAATAGCCCGGAGAGCCAAGACGCGCGTAGTTGGGGCGACCACTCCCGAAGCGTGCCGCGAGATCGGTACTATCCCAACGAAGAACCGTACTATGCCCCGCCGTATGTGCGCCGCGAGTTGTTGATCGGCAAAGCGTTATTGATTTACTGGCCCCACGCCTGGAATCGCCCCGTGATGTTCACCCCCAATGTGAAACGCATGGGTGTGATTCGGTAGATAGTGCTCATCACGCTCCGCCGTGATGCCGCTTGACTTACCAGCGGAGTGATGAACACCGACTGCTCCAGGAAAATTCAGAGAGTAGCCGAGACAGTCAACATCCAAGAAGCATCACGCGGAGCGTGATGAGTACTTTATAGGAAACGGTACGATGCCGATTCTCGATGTGCAAGGATTGTGCAAGACCTACGGCAGCCGCAAGGTCGTCGATGGGGTCAGTTTTCACGTGCAGCGCGGCGAAATTGTGGGTCTGCTCGGCCCTAACGGCGCAGGCAAGACCACATCGTTTCGCATGACTTGCGGCATGGTCGAACCGGACGAAGGGCATGTCTTGCTCAACGATCTGGAAGTGACCGATTGGCCTATGTATCGTCGGGCGCGCGAAGGTGGGATGGGCTATTTGGCGCAAGAATCGAGCGTCTTTCGTAAGCTTAGCGTTGAGAATAACTTACTCGGCATGTTGGAATTGCTCGGCTTTTCCAAAGAGGAACGACACAAACGGTGCGATGAATTGTTACAACAATTCGAGATCACCCACATTCGCAAATCGAATGCGGCGCGGCTCTCCGGCGGTGAACGTCGCCGCTTGGAAATCGCCCGTTGCTTGGTTTCGAATCCCGAAATCATCTTGCTGGACGAACCCTTTGCAGGCATCGATCCGGTGACGGTGCAAAGCATTCAAGGTACGATCCGCCAACTGCGCGATCGGGGGATTTCGATTCTCATTACCGACCACGCCGCCCGCGAGATTTTGCAACTGGCCGATCGCTGCTATGTGATCGCGCAAGGCCAGGTGCTGTGCAGCGGCTCGCCCGCCACGATCACGCAGCATCCCGAAGTCCGGCGCCGTTATTTGGGTGATATCGACGCGGGCATTCCTGGGCCGCCTGCGCCACATATTTCGACGAGCGAAGCCGCACCCGCCAAGGATCGCAAACGCTCATTTTCGCATTTGGTTAAGGAATAGCCGAGGGCGATTGACCAATGTCGCTGCGGATAGTCTGATGCTGGCTAGGTTTCTTTCACCCCGCCACCGAAGACTTATGCCACGCCAAATCATCTGCCTCACGGAAGGTCATACCAATCCCCACACCGCGAAAACAGCCTCCTGTTTGATTCGCTATCGCCCCGAAGAAGTTGTCGCGGTGCTCGATAGCGCCCATCGCGGTGGGGACATTCATGCCTTGCTCGGCGTCGGTCGCGGCTTGCCGATTATTGGCTCGCTCAGCGAAGCGCCTGCCGGCGCAAACACGCTCGTGATTGGCATCGCTCCACCGGGAGGCAAGATTCCGCAGCCTTGGCGGGCGATCATTTTGGAAGCGATCGAGCGCGGCATGGAAGTGGTTTCCGGCCTGCACGATTTTCTCAGCGACGACGCTGAATTCGCCGCCGCCGCCACGCGCCAGAACGTGCGACTGTTTGACGTGCGTAAGAACAGCGAGAAGTCCATCGCCCGCCGCGTCGGAGTGAGCAGCGATTGCCTGCGCGTGCATACCGTGGGACACGATTGCAGCATCGGCAAGATGTGCGTGGCGGTGGAGGTGACCAACGGCCTGAAAAAACGAGGCTACGACGCCAAGTTTCTCGCCACCGGGCAAACCGGCATCATGGTCGAAGGGGATGGCTTGCCGATCGATTGCATTGTGGCCGACTTCGTCGCCGGCGCGGCGGAAAAACTCGTGCTGCAGAATCAGCATCATCAGATCGTCGTCGTCGAGGGGCAGGGGAGTTTGGTGCATCCATCGTATAGCGGCGTCACGCTCGGACTGTTGCACGGAGCGCAGCCGCAAGCGTTGTTGCTGTGCTACGAGATGGGGCGCGAGCGCGTGACCGGCGTCGAGAGCATGACGATTCCGCCCCTGGCGGAGATTAAGCGGTTAAACGAAATGTTGGCGAATGTGATGTGCCACAGCGAGGTCATTGGTATCGGTGTGAATAGTCGCCGCGTGACGCCGGAGCAACTAGAAGCGGAACGTTCGCAGCGCGAAGCCGAGTTCAACTTGCCAGTATGCGATGTCTATCGCGACGGCCCCGAGCGATTGGTCGAAGCGGTGATCGAGTATTACGAAAGCGGGCGTTGGCGGTAAGCGTCTTGGCCAAGGCGGGGCAGACATTACTCAGTACTTCCCACTTTCATCGTTTTCTGGCTGGCGGTAGTTGGCTTGGGGTTGGGAAGTAGGCGGGGTTGCTGAGTCCGAGGATGTCAACGGTCGTGTGGGCCAGGAGATCTAGTAGCCAGGCGAGTTCTAACCGGCCA
>JBGSHH010000634.1:0-4157 GCA_041752355.1 Pirellulaceae bacterium
GCCGACCGATCCTGAGTGGGTCAAAGCAGGTAGTTGGCCTGTGCAATGCGAAGGGGGCAAGCCGTTGCAACGCCGTCATCCGTGGGGCGACACGATGGATCGCACGCTTGCGAATCTATGGGGCTCGGGACCAGGTCAAACGGTTTCCGTCCATGAAATGAACAACGGCGGCACCGTCGGTGGCGTCTATCAAATGATCGGTAATTGCTGGGAATGGACGTCTAGCAACTTCGGCGCATGGGATCCCGCGCTGCGACGGTTAGAAACGCCATCACAGATGAAGAGCGTGCGCGGCGGCGCGTACGACACCTATTTCGACTGTCAAGCGAATAATCAATTCCAAAGTGGAGATAGCCCTATGGCTCGCAAGCACAACATTGGTTTTCGCTGTGCTTTAGGCGTGTGCGATCTGGGCACGCTCCAACCTGTGGCAGAAGCACCGGCGGCGGATGAGTTAAGCTTTCTAACAGACGACGCAGAACTAGGCGTCGCGGAGGTAGGTGTATGACCACTCGTGACGCACGCGACACCGTATTGCAACTCGATTCCTTGCGACTAGCGCAATACTCCGTACAAGCCCCTTGCTACATTTGCGGCGGCGGCAACAACTACGATGCCGATCTTTGCCGCCACTGTCAGGCACCGATGGCGCTGGCCCATCAGGCCAATACGCAAAAGGTGCATCCCCATATGGTCGCCGTGCTCGGCTCCGCCGGCGCTGGCAAGACTGTCTATCTTGGCATGTTGACCGACATGTTGTCGCGCCAGCATCAAGGCCTGCAACTGCTCGCCCGCGGCGCGTTCTCGATCACGCTGCAGCAAACGACCATGGCGGCCCTATCGCGTTGCGAGTTCCCGGCCAAAACACCAAACGAGCCTGATCGGTGGAATTGGGTGCACTGCCAGGTGTTGTCGCAGAAGCGCCGCCGTCCGCTGGAATTGATCATGCCGGACTTCTCCGGCGAAGCCTTGCTGCATGAGATCGATTCGCCGTATTCCTATCCGGTGATTCGCGAGTTTCTAGCGAAATGTGCTGGCGTGATTGTGCTCGTCGACGCCGCGCGCTTGGGTGCTGGCGAGCAAGAACAAGACTTCTTCACCATGAAGATCATTAGCTACCTCTGCGAACTTGATAGCGACAAACGCAAGGGATGGCCCAATCGTCCTGTGGGCTTCGTGTTTACCAAGGCGGATCAATGCGATCCATGCTTTGCCGACCCGATGGACTTTGGCAAGAAGCACACGCCCGGCTTGTGGCAACAATGTCAGGAACGCTTGCATCGCTTTCGCTTCTTTGCGACCGGTGTCGCCGGCGCGGTGGCGGTGCAAAATGGCATGGGGGGCAAGATGCAAGTACCACTGCGCATCGAACCGCGCGGCATCGCCGACCCCTTCGCCTGGCTCGTCGATCAATTGCCAACGTAGACAGCGAGGCTCTTATGCCATCCCGAAGCGTCAACGAGGAAAAAGGCGGGGAAGTATCTCGCTCACGCTGCGGGATAGCCCCGAAAGGCTCCTCGCTGACGCTTCGGATTAGTGTTGAAAGGCGATTCGCTCACGCTGCGGGTTAGTGTGGGAACCACTCCAATCCACGACCACTGCCATGCTCCTGGAACAAGCCATCTTCACGTCGATCAAGTCACGCCAGCAGGAAGGCTATCAACTAGCCGCCTGTAGCCCTGGCGTGTCAAGCGATATGGCGAAGGAGTTAACGCAATGGGGACCAGCGCACGATTCGCTCACGATTAACACGTTCGGTGCCACCAGCATCAACTTTCATCCCCTCTCGCTCGACAGCTATTGCATTTCTAAAACCACCGCCGCTGGCGAAGAATATAGCGGGCGAGGCGGGGCGCGGATCTATACACAGATGATCATCGTCTCGCACGAGGCGCTGGCGAGATTTTCCTATCAGCCACTGGCAATTGTCGAAGCGCTAACGGCGTCGGGTAGCCTCGATGTGCTGGAGAAAGTGCCGCCGCAATTGCCTACGCTCTCGCTTATCGGCAAGGCATCGCTCATGCAGCCACTCCGCATCGCCGAGGTAGTTGGCGAACTGGGTATCGAGCGGACACTGCATTTCCTGCAACGCGCGCTCACGTGTCCCCGCCTGGCGGTACGGTCGGTTGTCCCGCTGGAACGACTGTTTAGTGTGCTGTTGATGCTGGTACCGCTGCGTTTTCGCACGGAGTTTAGCTTTTCGACTGGCTTGCGTGTTTCACCTCGCAGGCCGTTCCGCTTATTGGCACTCTCGCCCGATACGACGGAACAACGTAATGTGGAGCGCTCGTCCGGCGCACGGTTGCTCGATCTGACCCGTCCCGACATGCCACCGCTGGAACGACTCAGCGGCGGCTGGGCATATTTATTGCGGGATGTGATCGAGTCGCGTCATCTGGCAGTCCTGCCAGAACTCTTGCGCCGCGCCAATCGCTATGACGATCCCGAATTGTCGCTGGATGACGTTGCTCGTCGTGTGGAAGACGAAGTGCAAGCGGAAGCGTAGCCGCAACCTGCTACGTCTTCAGTTTGCGGCCCAGCGCCGCTTCCACACTCTGCACCTTGCTCACCAATCGCCCCGAATGACCACGTCGATAGTCCAGCTTCGCCGTGCAAGTGATTCGATCGCAATCGGTCGCCATGGCGTCCAGACATTGCTTCATCACCGCTAGCACTTCGTCGATTTCTCCTTCGATGATCGTGCCCATCGCGTGCAGGCGGTAGTCGAGGCCGCTGCGATCGATGATTTCCAAGCTGCGGGCGACATACTTGCCGACGCTTTCCCCTTCGGCCAAGGGGGTCATGCTGAATTCGAGCAATACCATGTTGTGAATCCTCTGCTAGCGGAATATGTGATGCCAACGGCAAAACGGTTAAATCAGTGACAACCGGACTTCCGAGTGATTCTATACGAGCGCGGACTCGCACACCTTCGCCCACCGGACGAGGGAACGCGCTGCCGTGGCGATCTAGCCTCCCTATTTTAGCGCCCCGTAACAAAGCATGTTCTCACAGTCATTTGTGCGCCAAAAATTTTGATCTGTTGCTTTGCCAATCGCGTCGCTACACTTTCGCCGCCCTAGATGGAATCGATGCGGAACGACTTATGAGAGTGAAGAATTGGATTTACTGTCTGGCGATGCTCACCGCATTTTGCGGCGTGAACGCTTGCGCGCAGGATTTTCGTTTGCCTTCGACGTTGCCTGCGGACGAGCCGATTTACACGGCGCCACAAGGTTCACTCTTGAGTGAGCCCCAGGGCGGTGAGTACGTTGACGCCGATCAGGTGATTTCACAATACGATGGCTTCCACGACAGCGAGATGTACACCTGGCAATTGCTGCCACAAGGTCTTGTCTATCGCTCGTATCTGGCCGACGTTAAAGACTCCCGCATGTATGGCGGGGTGGACGACGCCCGCGACGATAGTATTTTTTGGAGCGCGACGGTCGGTGGTAGGTTAGGTCTGGTGCGGTATGGAACGACGGACTACATCCTGCCTGACGGATTTGAGATTGATGCGGAAGGTGCGGCGCAGGTTCGACTCGATGTACCTGAGAATGTTGATGTGCGCAGCGTCGATTTTCGCGGCGGCGTACCGATCACGTATGGCATCGGCAAGCATCGCTTCAAGACCGGCTACTACCATCTCAGTTCGCACCTGGGCGATGAATTCCTGCTCCAGAATCCTGACTATCCACGTTTGAACTACGCCCGTGACGTGTTGCTCTTGGGCTATTCGTACTATGCGACACCGAACTTACGGTTTTATGGCGAAGCAGGCTGGGGCTTTTACACCATTGTGAGCGAGCCTTGGGAGTTTAAGTTCGGCATCGACTATGCGCCACAGTACCGCACCGGCTTTCGTGGCGCGCCGTTCTTCGCGGTCAACACGCACCTCAAAGAAGAGCTCAACTATAGTGGCAACTTCACGGCACAAGTCGGTTGGGCCTGGCGAGCGGACAATGGCGCACAGCTGTTGCGGATGGGCTTTCAATACTTCAACGGTCTCAGCAGCCAAAATTCGTTTGTCTACGAGCACGAAGAGACATTCGGATTCGGTGTGTGGTACGATTTCTAATCGAGCCTTCAAAGTCTTTACTTTGTGTTCGTCACGCTCCGCGTGATGCAGATCGACGCCACTTTCTGCGCGCTAC
>JBGSHH010000635.1:0-3422 GCA_041752355.1 Pirellulaceae bacterium
GCAAGTATCGAGCACACGATCGATCTCGCGAAACGCCACCACGGGATCGGTCAGTTCCGTCGTCGCCGCACAGAGCTTTTCAAAGACTTCCGCCTGGGTGCGAAAGTCGCGCACCTTGTGATGTAGCAGCGGATTATTCACGCGCTCGTTCAGTCCCGGCGAACCGCTAATCACCACCACCGGCGATTTTTCCGCATAGGCGCCGGCGATGCTGTTGCAAACGCTCAGCCCACCGACGCAATACGTCACGCAGACGGCGCCCAGGCCGTTGATGCGCGCGTAAGCATCGGCCGCGAAGCCTGCGTTGTCTTCGCGCGTGCAACCGACCACATTGATCGGGCTTTTTTCCAACAAGCCATAGAACGACAAAATGTAATCGCCAGGGATGCCGAACACATCGCGCAGGCCGTAGTCTTGCAGCCGCTTGAGCAAGTATTGCCCGATGGAGAGTTGCTTGGGCGGCGCCTTGTGGTTGTCGTGCAACGGCGTGAGCGGCGCGGATTCGAGTCGAGTCATAACAACAGCCCTTCTGCGAGCGGATGACCAACCAGCGGTGCTATGAGAAGGATACGCGACAGAACGAATTCAGGCTGCGCTAAAATCGGCGGCAGCCGCCCAGGGAAGATAACGGCCAAAAGACGACCCCAAACGGGCGAAACCGACGATTAACGGTGTGACCCGTGCCGCGAGCGGGAAGCTACTTGGCCGCCAGCTTGGACACTTCCGATTGTTCGTGCTCGGCGGCCGCTGCTCTGGCGAGTTTTTGTTGGCGCGAACGCAAAAGCAGCGCCCAGCCACCCACAAAGATCGCGGCGGTACCGATCACAATCAGCGGCTTGCGATAGTCGAACGTTTGCGTGGCCTGCGGGCGAGGGAGCGGATTGCCTTGCTGATCGTACTGCGTCGATTTCCAGAAGTTCGAGCCGAGGTAGGTTCCCACCGCCACAAACAGCGCCCACGCGACCAATCCCAACATGATCCAGCGAAAGAACGATTTATTAGCGGTGAACTTGCCCATGCCTGTATTGTAGCAGGCATCCCGAGTTACGCTATTCGCTGCGTCACTACCCACACGACCGCAGAATCGCGTATGGATCGCCATATGAATACTTTCAGAGGCGAAAACACGGCGTTCCAAATTGGTTCTAGAAGGTCAGCAGCAATGAAACCGACCTCCACGCACGCTGGCGAGGCTAATTGCTGTGCGGTAGGGTGGAGGTATGGAAACCATTTGTCCTAAATGCGGTGACGTTATTGTTGGATTGCCAATGGAGCTTCCACCGGGGTCACCACCGTTACCATTAAGTCGAATCGAACTATGTCCAAAGTGTCTCGGACTGCCTGATACAGGGGAGGTGATTAGGACGTCAGATGGCCCCAAGAAGGAAGGCTATTTCTAGAAGTACAACATAGAAGAGAATTCGTATCAGTCACCGCGAGAATCAGTAAGCGAACCAGCCCCAGACAAGCGATGGGGCTGGCGGTGGATAGGGACGTGGACGGCCTTGGGAGGGCATGACTCACTTCGCCTTCGGCACCACGCGTCCATCGTCAATCGCGTAGATGGCGAGGATCTTTCCTTCAGGCGTCTTGAACTCGCGCAGCTGAAACGTCCCTTCTACGATCACCGGCTTCGTGCTGAAGCGTGTGGTTGTGCCGGCAGCCATTTTAACCAGGATCAATTCATGCTGCAGCACATCTCGTTTCCCATATTCCCTCAAATTGTCGCGCTCCAACACAAACTGCTCGATGCCTTCGACTTGAAAACCTGGCATGATATTACCGCGCACGCGTACCTGCTTCCCGGCGAGTCCCTTCACTGGCTCGGTGAGATGCTTAGCAGCGTCGTAATCGCTCGCCTTTTTCACATTGAGCGCGAGCGTGTCGAACGTGATTTCCTGAACGGTGTCTGGAGACTCACCTAAAGCCAGCGAACTGGCGACCAACCAGCAGGCCAAGCAGACGAGCGCGCAGCGAAACAGCATGGCGATATTCCAGGCGAGACCCTACTTCACCTTCTCACCGACCAAATGATAGATGGCCAGTTGGCGGCCGTCGGGGCCTTTGAATTCGCTGAGGGTGAAGGTGCCTTCGACGGCGACGGGGCGGGTGGTGAAGCTAGTGCTCTTGCCCTCTTCCATATCCACGAGAATGCAATCGTAGAGCGCGGCGCCGGGTCCGAAGCAGCATTCCTTATTGTCGCGCACCAGCACGAATTGCTTGATGCCTGAGGCCTGATAGCCGGGCAGAATCCAGCCGCGAATGCGAATGTGTTGCCCGTCCAGCTTCTCGACTTTATCCGTGAGATGGACCGACTTTTTATACGGTTCGTCTTTCTTTAGTTCGAGCTTGATGTCGTCGAAATTGATCTCTTTCGTGCCGCCAGGCTTCTGGGTATCGGCAGCTTGCGCGGGAGCGTTGAGCGTGTCACTGGCCATCGACAAGGCGAAGATGGTCAGACAGCACAGCGTCCAGCGAAAGCAGCTAGCGGTCATTTGATCGACTCCGCATCGAGTTCGTAAAAGACACCGGTCACGCCATCGACCGGACGCAGCGACTTATCGACTTTGAGTATGCCGGTCAGTTTGCGTTTCCGCTGATTGTACACGGTTCGGTGCGGATCACGCAAAGTCACTAAAACCATATCGGTCATTTTCGGCTGGCCGCCAAAGCAGCAAGTTTTCAAGTCGGGAATCATCACAAACTGCTTGATATCCTCCCCTTGGCCATCGGGATAGACATAACCCTTGATGAAGACTTGCTTTCCGTCGAGCGCGGCCGCGGTGGCCGGTGGCAAAGCGGGGGCTTTAGGGTCGTCGGGATTCAACTCGACGAAGCTGATCCGCTCGTAGCCTTCGGGAACCTCTGTCATATATTCCACGATATGCGCCGCCGTGCCGCCAAATCCCAGCAGGCCGCAAAATGCCAGGCCGGTGTACGCCAAGCCGCGACCGGAGTATTCATCGGGATAGCGGCGAATGCTCGACAGACCGATGAGCGCCAACACCATGCCGGTGAACGCGATCACTAATAGCGAGGGGAACATTAGCCCAGGCAGCGCGAGCAATCCCAAGATCGGCGAGAGCAAAGCGGCGCGGCTAAGTGTGCGATAGACCGGCGCCTCTCCCCTTTCGGAGTGAAAAACATCGGCCGGAGGCGAAAGTGTACTCATGGCTGGTTACCGTGTTGGACGGCGGCACCACGCATTAGCGCGCGCCGCGCAGGATTCCCCATTGGACGAGCATGAGTGCTAGCCCTATCACCCACGGTACGCTCAACACCGTCAAAAGGTTCAACGCCGGGCCGTTGCTCTTGTGCTTATTCGGCGGGGCGACGGCGGTTTCGCTGGGATCGGTGACCGCCGCGATCAAGCCGGTCTTCGCGGGACTGGTGGCATCGGAAGCTTTCGTCGCATCCGGTGC
>JBGSHH010000636.1:0-5240 GCA_041752355.1 Pirellulaceae bacterium
TATCACGAACTGGCCACCGTCCAACGCCGAAAATGCTCGCTAAATGCCAACTCGGGATCGACGATGCGGCGGCGAAGCTGGGCACTCAATTCGCCGGCATCGCGATTCTCGGCCAATTGTCGCAAATAGCTTCGCAGGCAAGCCCGCGATTCGTCGCTATGATGTAACAGAAAATGGGTCCATGCCCAAGCATCGCGATATTCGTTCTTGCCCATATCCGACAGATCGCGAAGTCCTTCGAGTTTGTCGAGGCTGGGAACAAATCCCAACCGCGCATTCCAGCGAACGCCCGACGCATAGGGATTTTTCGCCGCACGCTCGTCAGGCGAAACTTCATAGTACTCCGCCAGGCCTTCGTCGAGCCACAAGGGAAGATCGTTGATCGATGTGTGCAATAGCGCATGCGTCCCTTCGTGGCGCACGTCGATCTCCAGTTCGCCGCTCCGGTAGGCGAAGACCATTCCTGGCCCCCGACCCTTTATGAACAGCGCGCGGCGGGCCGGCACTTTGGGAAAGTACTGATTCAAATAGCCTTGATAGGTCGCCTTCTTGTCGAACAGGAATAGATGGATTTCCTCGCGCGGCGCGGCCACATCCAACTCGGCGACGAGGTCGTCCTGCAAGCGACCGAGTTCCTCGATCAACGCAGCGAACGGTTCCAATGAGAAATCGGCATGGCAGCGAAAGACACCGGCGGAACGCTCGTCGGGCCAAGCCGCATCGGCACCCCACAACGGCGACGTGGCTGCGGCGCACAGCAGCGCGCTGTTCCCTAGCAACCAGGTTCGTCGCGTAATGGCCAGTTCGCCCACCAAGGGATTGCTCCGTAAATCCGATCTTCGAAAACGTTAGTAACTCTTCTAAGCTGCCGCTTTCCAGCGAAACCAACGACTCCCCTGCACGCGCACCGATCGTCGCCCTGCTTCCACGCGCTCGCCTGCCACCACGCGGGCGGGATTGCGACAGCAAAGCTCCGTCGCTTCCTCACGACCGACCAATTCCGTCAGGCGTTCGTAGGCTCGACGTAACAGCGGCCTGCGTGAGTGCATGCCATGTGCGTCGGTGGCGACAAAATGCACAAGCCCGTGGCCCAGCATCCATACCGCCAAATCCTGACACTGCGGACCAAAGGTGCCGAGCAAACTGCCGGAAGTAACTTGCATTAAACAACCGGCATCGACCAGTTGTTCTACTAGTTCGCGCCGCTTCAGCAGTCCCTGATTGCGTTCGGGATGGGAGAGCACCGCGGCGATTTCCGCTGATTGCAGATCTGCCAGCACCGTTTGCAGCGGCACAAACCGTTCATGCGGTAAGTCAATCAACAGATGTCGCCGTTGGTTGGCGAGTGTTAATATCGCGCCCCGCATGATGTCGCGCGTCAAATCGTTGCCCAGGCGTACATCCGCCCCAGGTAACACTTGCAACGGGACATTGTGCTTGGCCAATTGCTCGCGCAATTCCTCGACCAGGCGAAGAATCGTGTCGGCATGGTTGTGCTTGAACGTGCCGCCCTGGTGGGGCGTCGCCACAATCGTGCCGATGCCGTTTTCAACCGCCATCTTCGCCATCTCAAGCGCTTCATCCCAAGAGCGAGCGCCGTCGTCAATGCTGGGGAGCAAATGGCAATGAATATCGATAAAGGGTTCCGCTGGATGCATCTCAAAGTACCGTGGTAGGGGATTGAGGGGCGGAGTCTAACGGGCAACAAAAGCTACGACAAGATAAAATCGGTTGTTTGGGAGGTTGGGGTAGAAATCGGTTGGCTTAAATGCCTGTTGCTGGTGAGTGGTTGGGGGACGAAGGGGCTTTGCCCAAATCCCGACGATGATGTCGTCTCCGCAATTGACCGCCGCGCGCGGCAGGAGTATTTTTGTAGGTTTACCTTATTGCGGAACATACCAGTCGTTTTATGTCGGCAGTTTGTCAGCGCGGTCTTTGAACTTGCGACGGCGAATTGAACGAACGAGGCGATTGGAGGATACGAGGTTCGTTTTCCGGTGAACTACGCAGCGGTTGGCCCCATCTCCGTCCATCTTCCCAGCAAGGTTGAAACCAATACCGAATTGCAAGCGCAGTTTCCGTCGTGGGATCTGGACCTTATTTACGAAAAGACGGGCATCTTTTCGCGACATATCGCCGGGCCGCATGAATGCGCTTCGGATTTGGGTGTGGCCGCCGTTCAAAAACTGTTTGCCGAAAATCAGATCGATCCGACGTCCATCGACTTCTTGCTTCTGTGTACGCAAACGCCTGACTATCCGCTCCCAACGACCGCCTGCCTGATGCAGCAACGATTAGGATTGCGCACCAGTTGTGGGGCGCTCGATTTCAATCTGGGTTGCTCCGGTTTCGTGTATGGACTGTCGCTAGCAGATGGCTTGATCCGCAGCGGTGCGGCCAGGCGAATACTTTTGGTAACCGCCGAAACCTACTCCAAGTACATTCATCCGGAGGATCGCAGTCTCCGCACCATTTTTGGGGATGGGGCGGCGGCCACGTTGATCGAAGCTCATCCTGAACCGACCTTGTCCGCCTATCAATTCGGCACCGATGGCAGCGGCGCCAATACGCTCTTGGTGAATAAAGGGGGCGCTCGTCCCCCCGAGGATGCCATCAAGCCCAGGCATCGCCACCGCTGGCCAAGCGACCTCTATATGGACGGTCCTAGCCTGATCAACTTCACGGTGGGGGCGGTTCCGGAACTCGTCAGCAACATTCTCGCCGCCGGCGGTTTGACGCGGAACGATGTCGATCTGTTCATTCTTCATCAAGCCACCCTCAAAATGTTGGAGCAATTGCGCGAGCGTCTGGATTTGGACGAAAGTCGCATGCCGATCATGCTCCGCGACGTGGGGAACACCGTCTCTTCCACTATTCCCATCGTGATCAACGAATTGCGTCAGACTGGCCGCCTGACTCCTGGCACGCAACACATGCTGATCGGTTTTGGCGTCGGTTGGTCCTGGGCCGGCTGCATTTGGCGGGAAGTTTGGAAACGCTGAAGTCCTTGGCGTTTGATTTGAATTGTAGGTGGCACCTTACGGCGGATGCCGTTTGGCTCGTGGCTTACATTTCGTTCGCCTTGGCGTCGCCGCGCGGTTACAATCTGGATTGTTCAATCTCATCGCTAGTTGGCAACGGTCAGGGTTCTGCGCATGAACAGCTTGAAGGGGCAATTTCTCGTTGGTTCTCCCCATCTCAACGATCCGAACTTTTTTCGCTCGGTCGTTTTGATGGTCCAGCACGACGAGGAGGGTGCACTAGGGCTGATCCTCAATCGTCCCACCGATCACACCGTGGCCGATATCTGGGAAGTCGTCGCCCACCAACCAAGCGACTGCCAACGTCCCGTTTATCTTGGTGGTCCTGTCGCTGGGCCGCTGATGGCCATCCACTCGCAACTCGCCTTTAGTGAGTTGCAGGTTGCGCCAGGCGTTCATTTCTCATCGCAAAAACATCACCTCGAACAAATCGTCGCGAATGAATCGAGCCGCTTCCTGCTCTTTAATGGTTACTCCGGCTGGGGTGCAGGTCAGCTGGAACGGGAACTCAAAGTCGGTGGCTGGCTGACGATCGAAGCCATCGACGACGACGTTTTCTACGAAGAAGACGACTTGTGGGAACGCCTTGTCAAGCAAATCGGCCAAGAGATCATCGCCCCGGCGATCGGTCGCAGTGATGTTCCGCCTGACCCAAGTTGGAACTAGTACGCCCCGCTTTTGGCGGGTTTTGCACAAGGCGCCCGTGGCACGCTTGTATTTTCGGTCGCATTTGCACTAACCGCCTTATTTGTCAACAACTTACGTCAAATAAAATCGTCGTAAGTCCTTAAAACGGAAAGCCTTATGCATTTCTTGCCACCTTGTGCAAACTGCATTTTGCACTAGTGCAATCTCTTTCGACCAACCCGTTACTTACTAGGCTTTGCCCGCGCTCCGCAATGCCTGCCTAGGCAGCAGGATTGTTTTCGTTGATTGCGAACAACGCTGTATCACTTGTTTTAGTTTATATAGTAATGTACCGTTGTTCAATATGTTCGTTCGATTTTGTCAGATGTTTTTTGACCGGTCGTAGTGGGTGTTAGGCAAGCCTGGGAGGGGCAGAGCCCATTGGTGTAATTCTCATTTCTTTCCGCTTGCCGCTCGTTCGCGGAATTGCGGTTTGTTCCCTCAAAGACTAACTTCAGGCTTTCCTCTCCTATTTGACGGAACAGAGACCGGGCATGAGGAGGAAGTATGTGGCAGCGTAAAGGTCCAAGCGGTTTCACACTCGTGGAACTGTTGGTGGTGATCGCCATTATCGGCGTGCTGGTCGCGTTACTTTTGCCAGCGGTGCAGTCAGCGCGCGAAGCGGCGCGGCGCATTCAATGCAAGAATCACCTCAAACAGGTGACGCTGGCGATGCACAACATTCACGATGCCAATCGCGTCTTGCCGCCATTGTGCGCTCCCAGCAGCGGTTCGGCCCTCAGCGTCACCGGACCGTACAAAGCGGCGATCGGTTACACCGTCTTCGATTGGCTCTTGCCCTATATCGAACAAGGCAATCTGTACGATCTATCCAATCGCAATGTCAACACGTCCAACAACGGGAAGACCCTCTATCAAAACTTGATCAATGTCTATCGCTGTCCCAGCGAAAGCACGACTGCCGGGAAAAGCCTGGGAATGACCACCAATGGCCGCGCTGACCTCTGGGTGACAAGCAACTACGCCGCGAATTATTTTGTCTTCGGCGATCCCAATGCTGGCACCACGACCGAACGTCTGGAGGGTGCCAATACCTTCAGCGTGATGAAGGATGGCACTTCCAACACGATCGTCTTCACCGAGCGTTATGGAACCTGTGGCACCAGCGGTGATCCCAACGCGGGCAGCACTTACGGCAACCTTTGGTCCGACTCCAATAGCGTTTGGCGACCAGTGTTTTGCATCAATCAATACACGCAAGATCCCGGAACCGCAGGCTATACGCCTTGCTTGAAATTTCAAGATGCCCCGCAGTGGATGAGCCAATGCGAATCGCGCCGCGCCCAATCGCCACATGCGGGCGGCATCCATTGTGGCCTGGGCGATGGGAGCGTGCGTTTTGTAAACTCCGGCATTCAAGACACTATCTGGCAAATCGCCTGCGACCCTCGCGATGGCACGCCACTGGGTGACTGGTAAGAAAGCTTGTAGGGTGTGGCGAGGGACGAGCCGCACCATTTGAGTCAGCATCGCGGCTGGTGCGGCTCGTCC
>JBGSHH010000637.1:0-3976 GCA_041752355.1 Pirellulaceae bacterium
GGATCTTCGACGGCGACATCGACCACGGGATAACGGGCCAGTATCTCCGGCAGGATCTTCGGCACCTGTTGGCGCAAGATCTTCAGCTTGCACTTGGGAGGCAGTATCTCGACCACTTGTCCATATTTGGCGAGTTCATCGAACGAGGCGTTGTCCTCCAGTTGCAGCGAGATCACCTTATGTCCGCTGAATTGATCGACGATGCCGGCCAGCGAACCATCGTACTTGATCACCCCCTGGGCGATGATCACCACGCGCTGGCAGAGCGCCTCGACATCCTTCATGTAGTGGCTGGTGAGCAGGATCGTGATCTTGCGTTTCTGCTGATAGAACTTGAGAAACTTCTGGATATTGTGCTGCGCGACCACATCCAGGCCGATCGTCGGCTCATCGAGAAACAGCACCTCCGGCGAGTGCAACAGCGCCGCGATCAGCTCCATCTTCATCCGCTCCCCCAGCGAAAGTTCGCGCACCGGCTGTTTGAGCAAGCGGGTGACGTCGAGCAAATCGGTCAGTTCGTCGCGCGTGCGGGCGAAGTCGGCGGGGTCGATCTGGTAAATCTGCTGATGCAAACGAAACGATTCTTGCGCCGGCAGATCCCACCAGAGCTGGTTCTTCTGCCCCATCACCAGCGCGAAGCGGCGCCGATAGGCGTCCTCACGCTTCCAGGGGACATGCCCCATCACGGTCGCCATGCCTGCCGACGGCGTAATCACGCCGGACAGCAGTTTGAGCGTGGTCGTTTTGCCGGCACCGTTGGGGCCGAGAAAGGCGACGAACTCCCCCTGCTCCACTTGCAGGTCGATGCCTCGCACAGCCTGCACGTCTTTGTATTTGCGGTCAAAAATGCCACGAATGGCCGCCCACAGCCCTTCGTTCTTTTGATAGATGCGGTAGGACTTCGCTAGCCCTTGGATTTCGATGATCGCCATGGCCGGATTATAGGAGTTAGTCGTTGCAACGAATAGGAGCGAGGTGCGGGTTTGGTATGAGCGTCAGGAGTTTGGTGGCACAATCCAGGTGCAAAGTCGGAAATCGGAGATCGGAAGTCGGAACAGCACCGTTTTCACCTCCGATCTTCCTCCCCACTTCGTCTTTCCGCTTTTTAGCCCAGCCGTTATAATCCCCGCCGTTTCCCATTAGATTGCCACGTAAGGAGTTACTGCCACGAGTTCCCCGCGAATTGGAATCGGACACGACACCCATCGGCTGGCTGACGGAGGACCGCTCCGCCTGGGCGGAATCGACATCGAACATGATCGACACCTTGTCGGGCATAGCGACGCCGATGTGCTGCTGCATGCCGTGACGGATGCTTTGCTTGGTGCCGCTGGCTTGGGGGACATTGGCGAGATGTTTCCCAATACGGAGGCCGTGAACAAGGGGCGCGATTCGGCCGAGATGCTGCGTTTGGCCTATCAGCAAGTGCAATCGGCCGGTTACCGTCTGGCGAACTTGGATTGCGTGATTCAAGCGCAGCGCCCCAAGATCGCTCCGCACAAGCTGGCGATTCGGCAGCGACTGGCGGAGATTTTGGGCGCGACAGTGGAGCAGATCGGACTCAAAGGCAAGACCGGCGAGTCGGTCGGCATCATTGGCCGCGAAGAAGCCATCGTCGCCCACTGCGTGGCGCTGTTGGAGAAGACCGTGGGGTAGGCGTCCCGCCTGCCGAATAATGAATCGCAGGCTGGACGCCTACGCCACGTAAAGTCGCAAAACCTACTACACTCACGATACTATAGCAATGACCACCAGCCTGCGCGTTTACAACACTCTGACCAAGAACAAAGAACCGTTCGTGCCGGTAACGCCGGGCAAGGTCGGCATCTACCTGTGCGGCCCGACGGTCTACGCGGAGTGTCACATCGGCCACGCGGTTGGTCCCGTCATCTTTGACACGATCACGCGCTATCTCAAGTACAACGGCTACGACGTCAACTGGGTCGTGAACATCACCGATGTCGATGACAAACTCATTAAGGCGATGCACGCGCGCGGTGTGCCGATGGCGCAGATCGCCGCCGAGATGACGCTCGATTATTTGAACAACATGGCCGGCCTGGGGGTCGATCAAATCACGCACATGCCGCGCGCCACCGAACACATGGCGGGCATCATCACGTTCATCGAGGACTTGATCGCCAAAGGAAACGCGTATGCCGTCGAAGGGGATGTCTTCTTCGATGTCGCCAAAGATCCAGGTTATGGCAAGCTCAGCAATCGTTCGGCCGATGAACAGCAAGGCGAAGGCGGGGGCGCTGCCTCGAAGAAGCGCAACTCCGGTGACTTCGCGTTGTGGAAATCGGCCAAGCCGGGCGAGCCTTCGTGGGAGAGTCCGTGGGGCGCTGGGCGACCGGGTTGGCATATCGAATGCTCCGCCATGAGCCGCGCGCTGCTGGGCGAGACGTTTGACATTCACGGCGGCGGACTCGATCTGTTGTTTCCGCATCACGAAAACGAAATCGCACAAAGCGAATGCTGCCACAACAAACCGATGGCCAAGTACTGGCTGCACAATGGCCTGATGAAGCGGGCGGAAGCTGGCAAGATCGGCGGACGGGGTGACCGTGAAGCAGGCGATCGCGAAGGAGGCGAGGAAGCAACGGTCGATACCAAGATCGCGCGCTCCAAAGGGGCAGGCGGATTGGCCGATCTCATTGCGCAATATGGCGGCGAACGCTTGCGATTTTTGCTGCTGCGGACACACTATCGCAGCACATGCGTCTTCGGCGACGAAGCGCTCGCGGAAGCCGGCACAGCGCTGGAAACCTTCTATCGCTTCTTCGAGCGTTTCCAAAAAGACGCGCGGCATCGCTTCTTCTATCTGCTCCCCGCCGAACAACGGGCCGATGGCGAGTTTGAATCTGGCGATGATCCGCTACTCACAGAACTACACGCCTTGCGGAAAAACTTCCTGGAGAAGATGGACGACGATTTCAACACCGGCGGCGCGGTGGCGGAACTGTTCGAGATGGTCCGCGCGCTCAACAAATATGCTGACGCGAACAACCTCGATCGCTTCGCCGACACGAACATCGACGCCAAGGAAGTGCATCACGATCCACACATCATCACCTGGGTGCGCGGTGCCAAAGTGTTGCGCGAACTGAGCAACGTGCTGGGACTGTTCCGCGCATTGCAACCCAAACGTGGCGGCGGCGAGGCGATTGTGCCGAAGTTGGTGGAACTCTTCATCGCGCTGCGCAAAGAAGCTCGCGAGAAGAAAGATTACGCCACCGGCGACAGCATTCGTCAACGCTTGACGGAACTGGGCGTGGTGCTGGAAGACAAAAAGGGCGTCACGGAGTGGCGCTTGGGAGGCTCGTCGTGAGCGCTGTTCCGCTCCGCATTCTCGGCATCGATCCCGGGCTCAATATCACTGGCTATGGTGTGATTGAAGCGACCAGTGGCAGGCCCAAGGTGATCGAAGCTGGCGTCGTGCGCGGCACGGTCAAAGGTTCGCTCGCCAAACGCCTGGCCGAGATTCACGCCGGCATTGCCGAAGTGATCGCGCAGCATAAGCCGACGCTGGTGGCGCTCGAGGAATTGTATTCGCATTACGAACGCCCGCGGACGGCGATCTTGATGGGACACGCGCGCGGCGTGATCGTGCTAGCCGCCGCGCAAGCTGGTATCGCGGTTACGCCCTACGCCGCCACGAAGGTCAAAAAACTACTCACTGGCAACGGCCGTGCGCCGAAGTTGCAGATGCAGCAAGCAATCTGCCGCGAGTTTGGGCTAACTTCCGTTCCCGAGCCACCCGATGTCGCCGACGCCTTGGCGATCGCGCTCAGTCACTTCTTCGCCAGTCAGTTGCCGACGCTAAGAGAGTTGACACGCAAGAAGTAGGTCAAAATTCGTGGGGTAGGCTTCCAGCCTGCCGTCAGAAGAAATCGCAGGCTAGAAGCCTACGCCACATTGAGGACAACACCTTGATCACGAAAATCACCGGCCAATTGGCCAACGTCGAAGATGA
>JBGSHH010000638.1:0-1905 GCA_041752355.1 Pirellulaceae bacterium
CGAAGCGCTGCGGCGTTTGAATGAGCAGCTCGCCAACCAAGGCGGCGATGGCACCTTCGTCACGATGATTATCTGCCTGCTCGATCCACGCGAGCACACGGTGACGATCGTCAATGCGGGCCACTGCGCCCCGCTATTGCGGCGCGGAGGCTCGCACGAAGTGCAGGAAGTCGACCCCGACGGTGCCGGTCTGCCCTTGGGTGTGCATCGCGCCGCGCATTACGATCAATACACGTTGCAATTAGCACCAGGCGACCTGGTAACCTGCTTCACCGATGGCGTCAACGAGGCGATGAATCCACGTGACCGCCTGTATGGCATGGATAAGGTTCAAAAAATCATTGCCGAAGCGCCTAACGACGTGCAATATGTCGGTCAGGCTTTGGTCGCCGATGTGCGAAGTTTCGCCGAAGGGCGCTTGCAGAGCGACGACATCTGCATACTCTGTTTTAGTCGGATTGAAGAGGCGTAGCCATTCGGCATCTTGCGTTCGCGCGTGGATAACAATATGCGGTGTTTAGCGATTGGCGACATCCACGGTTGCTCTAACGCATTGATGACACTGGTAAGCGCGGTTCCCATTCGCCCGGATGACCTCGTTATCACCTTGGGCGATTACATCAACCGTGGCCCAAACTCTTACGCCGTGCTTGACTGGTTAATTGCTCGATATCAAACGGGCAAGTTAGTTCCGCTGCGTGGCAATCACGAATTGATGATGCTGGCGGCGCGCGACAATGAGAGTGATCTGCGTCGGTTCTTGGAAGTGGGAGGCGACGCAACGCTTTCGTCCTATTCGCATCTCGATGAAGCCGGTTCGCTCGGCGACGTGCCCGAAACGCATTGGCGATTCTTGGAAGACGACACGCGCTCTTTTCATCAGACGCAGAACCACTTTTTTGTGCATGCCAATGCCTACGCCGATATTCCGCTCGAGGAGCAACCTGAATTCATGTTGTACTGGGAATCGTTTGATGATCCCGCTCCACACAGTTCAGGCAAAGTAATGGTTTGCGGCCACACACCTCAACGCTCGGGATGGCCGAAGAGTGTTGGGCATGCAGTCTGCATTGATACGGGAGCTTATCGTGGCGGCTGGCTCACCTGCTTGGATTTCGAATCTGGAAAGTTCTGGCAAGCCAATGAGACTGGTGAATCGCGTGCAGGTTGGCTCGACGAGCTTTAGATAATCTTCTATTGGATGAGTCCGCGTGACAAAGCGCGCCCATCTTTCTCTATAATCACGGCATGAACGCCACTTCCCCACCGCCGCCGCTTTCGGACTCGCCCTGGTTCTGGCTCTACACGTTCGCCACGTTTGGCCTCGTGCTCTTAGTCCTCATCGGACCGAAGTTCGAGGAACGTCGCGCGCAGCAGGAACGCCAATTTCAGGGGCGAACCCGGGCCATGCAGCAAAAACTCGGCGAAGAGCCCTCTGTGGAAATGTCCACGCCTGGCAATACGCTGCTGACTTTACAACCGCTGTATGTGCTGCTTGGTGTGATGGTGAGTATCGGTTGGGCGACACTCTGGTGGCAACGTTGGCGCGCCAGGCCCGTCGCACCCACGACAAACGACAAAATCACACCCCAGCAGGTTGGGGAGGACGCGGCCAGGCGTTATGATAAATAGCACAATGAGACGGGGGCCTCACAGGGATCGTGTAAACTTCTTTCGCGCGGAGCGTTTATGTCTGCCACCATTGTTCGAGTTGGTTTAATTGTCGCGTTGCTATTGGCCTTGGAGAGCGTTTCCAAAGCTCAAACCGAGAAGCAGTTTGAAGCCGCCCGCGACCAGATGATCAAGGAAGTCATCGTCGGCTCAGGCATCACGAACAAGCGCGTCATCGAAGCGGTCCGCGCCACCGAACGGCATCGCTTTGTGGCCCCCAAGTATCGCAACAAC
>JBGSHH010000639.1:0-8480 GCA_041752355.1 Pirellulaceae bacterium
CGTCAGCCAAACCGCCGAGGAAGTGGTGCTCAAGGATGCCACCGCCATCGTGCATACGCTGAAGATGGAAAATGTCGAAGAACTGAAGAAGCTGCCGACCTCCCTCATGCCTGCCGATTTGCAAAAGCTGATGAGCGCGCAGGATTTGGTCGATGTGGTCGAGTACTTAATGACGCTGAAGAAGATGTAGCATGATCGTGGTCATCTTTCGTTCGCGTTTACGCCCCCAGCACGCGGACGAATACACGCAAGTCGCGGCCAAGATCGACGCCCTTGCGCACAGCATGCCAGGCTTTCTCGGCATCCAGAGTTACGCAGGTGCTGACGGCGAGCGCGTGTCGATTTCCACGTTCGCGGATGAAGCGTCGCTACGCGCCTGGCGCGAACATCCCGAGCATGTCGCTGCGCAGAAACTCGGACGCGAAAAGTTCTACAGCGAGTACCGCGTGCAAGTTTGCGAGCTTACTCGGGAGTACTCGAAAGTTCCTTCGTCGCCGCGTGATGTTCTTTGAGCCAAGCTTGCAGCGTGAGCGGTTCGGCCTCGCCGATTTGAATGAACCAATCGGATCCGAACTTGTTGTGGGACAGACGCTCGAGAAGTTCGGCTTTCGATTTAGCGAGCACGGTCAGAATGAGCGCTTCTTTGCGAGCCCCCACCACCCATTCCTTGGCGGGAAGTTCGCTTTTGAGTCCGCTGCCAAACGTTTTCTTAAGGCCGATAGTTCCGCCGGACTGCTGGATCTCGTCCAAGGCGCTGTCGGCATAGGCGACAAGCGATTTGTCGCGGGCCGTGGAGGAAACGCCAGCCAACTCTTTCAGCTGACGAATGTCTTGCGACAACTCCGCCAACGTCTCGGTCGTTTGCTGGACCTTCGTGACAATCTCCGGCAGATGCTCGGCCACGACATCGGTCGTCTGCTTGCTCTTGGCAACGATGCTGGGCAATTCCTGGTTGATCGTCGCGCCGGCGGTTTGCACGGTATTCACCGAGCGGCGAACTTGTAGGCGGATGTCGTTCACCATCCAGCCCAGCACGCTCAGAAAGATCACCGCCACCGCCAAACAAAGCCACTTAAACGCACCGCCGGTGGCTGTCGGTTTGGGATCATCCATACGAAGCTCGATTCCCGGTTAGGGATTGGCAGGCGAATCCGGCTGCTCCGGGGGCTGTTCCGGAGCCGGCTTGTCTTCCGGTTTTGGTTCCTCAGGCTGGGGCTCTTCAGGCTTCTTTTCCTCGGCCTTCTTTTCCTCGGGCTTACTTGGATCTTTCGGGGGACGTTGCCCCGGCATCGGCATAGGAGCAGGCGGAGGCGGTACAGCGAGTTTGATGGTAAGTTCGAGCGACTCATCGCCGCGCTTTATCGCCACTTTGATTTCGTCACCAGCGTTGTACTTGCCAACCAGCGCGATGAGGTGCGTCGGATCAAGGACTTCCTCGCCGCCGACCGACACGACTCGATCGTCTTTCTTCAAACCACCTTTATCGGCCGGAGCATCTTTGAGAATCTCGCCGATGATGACGCCAGGCTTTTGATCGGGGGTCGGCAACGGACGCACGCCCATGTAGCCTGGCTTGAGCGTCTCACCAGCTTTGAGCCGCGCGAGCAGCGGCTCGGCATTGTCGAGCGGGATAGCGAAGCCGATGCCCGAATCGTACCACTCGACGCCTGCGGCGACTTCTTTCGATTGCGGACTGAGCGGGACGCAGATGCCGATGATGCGGCCATCGAGATCGACCAATGGGCCGCCGTAATTTGCGGGACTGAGATTGGCGTCCGTCTGCACCGCTTTGCCATGGATGCGGCTGGTGGCGCTGATGATGCCAGCGGATAGAGCCGGGTCTTCATCACCAAAACCCACACCCAGCGCAATCGCCCATTGGCCAACGCGGAGCTGGCTGCGCGGCGCGAACTCTGCCACCGGCAAGCCTTCGACGCCATCGACCTTGAGCAGGCACAGCTTGCGCGTTTCGTCTTGGCCCAACAGCTTGGCAACTTTACGTTGGCCATCGGGGAGCATGACGGTGATGATCGGCGGCTTTTTTAGAAAGTTGAATGTGCTGGTGACGATGTAGCCATCGGAAGAAATGATCACGCCGGTGGTTGGCCCTTCGCCTGGCATGCGAATCCCTTGCATCTGACCGCGCTTCCCACCCGATACGCCGCCGAACGATTCGATCGTGACCATCGAAGACCGCACGCGATTGCTGGCAGCGCGAAAGGCCTTGGGCGCTAAAAGATTGCCCAGCGGTGTGGGATCGACAGCGGCCGATCCCGCGGCCGGTTCTTGCGCTGCGGCAAAATTTGCGACAGCGCCCAGGCTGGCTAACCCAAGCGTCGCGCCGACCAACAGATGACGGAACGTATATTTCATGGAATTCACTCCGCTTTGACCGGCGTTAGCTTGATGGTGAGGACGTCGTTCTTGCGTTTGATGACGATCTCGACTTCGGCGTCCGGTGGCAGCGTGCTCACCAGTTGTTTGAACTCGCCCAGGTTACGAATCACTTCCCCTTGTACCGAAACGACCAAATCATCGGCTTGCAGGCCAGCTTTAGCGGCAGGGCTGTTGGGAATGACGCGATCGATATAGGCGGGATCGCGTTTGGTCCCCAACGCGAACAAGCGAATGCCGGTCTCTGTTTTGACGTTGGCCAGCGGCGCAACCGCAGGCATCGGATCGTTCTCCGGCAGTTTGTTGTTTACAAAAGCCCAGAGCAGATCGACAGGCACCGCATAGTTCAGCCGCGTGCTAGTGGCTTTGCTTTCCATGATGCGACCGACCATGCCGACCAGTTTACCATCGACACCCACCACGGCTCCGCCTGGCGCGCCGGGATTGCTCGTGATGGCGTCGATCAAAACCACGTCTCCCTCGTAGGGAACATCTTGCACGCCGTTTTGCGCATCGAGCTTGGTGCGGAGCGACAACACGCCGAGGTTCACCGACAGCGGCTCGGGACCATCGGCCACTTTAAAGGCGTTACTCACCGCCAACACCCAGTCCCCTTTGTGCGCTGGCATCTTCTCGGTTAGTTCGTAAAAGTCTGGCGTTTTCGCGTCGATTTTAAGCAAGGCCGATTGCATCGCCGTGCTGCGACGGACGATCTCCGCCATGTGAATGGTGCCATCGGGCAGGCCAACGCGGATACGTTCACCGGCCAAATAGATGCCTTGCGCGGTGAGGATTAATCCATCGCCGGAGATTACCAAGCCCGAACCATAGCCGGGATCGCGACCAATGCCAGCGCCAAAGATCTTGACGGTACGTTTCTGCGCCGACGCGATGGCCGGCGCGAACACATCGCCCAACGGCCCCGGCTCATCGGCACGAATTTCCGGCGCTCCGCCAGCAAAACATACGGCGACGCACAAGGCGAGCAGCGCAAAACTACTTCGATGTTTCATCGTTCGGCTTCTGGAAAAGAGAATCTGCAAGGGTCGAAGCAGGCGTGACGGTTTGCGTCAGCACCTTCAGCGCGACGTTCTCGGCAAGTCCGGCGACAACGCGACGGGTATGCGGCAACTGCACGTCGCCTACTGGTTTCCAATCTTCATACAACACGGCGGCAGTCCGCTCTTCGTTGTAACTCTCCGAGGTCTTGAGCAACCGCACGAACGGTTGACCAGCGTCGTCGAACACGCTCAGCCAGAGATAAAACGCGTCACCGCCGTTATCGACCGCCTTCAGGCGATACGACAATCGCCCGAGTGCCTTATCGCCAGCGTCGATCGAAATGGGACCGATCGGCGAAAGCGGCTGGCTGGTGAACATGTTGGCCAGCGTAAACCCTTGGGCGGCGAATGGATTGCGGCACAAGCGCTCTGGATCGACGGTGGTTATTTCGCCATCGGCCGCTTGCGACCATGCGACCGTGCCATCGAAGCCGTAGCGCGAGGTTTTACCGTCGAGTTCGACCACGGCGAGAAAGCGTCCGTCGCGCGCAATCGTTAGTGTTTGCTTGCCGACAGCGGCATCGTCACGCTGGATCTCATCGCTCAGTTCCCAACCTGCTACCGACTGACCTGCTTGTTGACCGACGGTTTGCTGCCAACGGGCGACCAATCGTTGCGCGTTCTCCTGATTGAGTTTCACATCGCGAACCTCGCCAGCGGAACCAAAGTTCGGCCGCGGCTTCGCTGGCAACTTGATCGGCATCGGCATCGGCTGTGGCTTGTCGGCAGGTTTCTTCTCTTCGGCAGGTTTCTCTTCGGGTTTTGATTCTTCTGCCGGTTTCGCGTCATCGGCCTTGGTTGCGTCGTCCGATTTCGGTGCTGGCTCGGGTTTGGGTTTTTCTTCGGCAGGCTTGTCTTCCGCAGGCTTCTCTGGGGATGGCTTGTCGTCTGGTTTGGGCTTGTCGTCCGGCTTCGGCTTGTCGTCCGGTTTGGGTTCCGGCATCGGTTCTGGTTCAGGCGCGTAAGGGAGGGCGATTAAACGGACATGCGCGGTCGCAACCTTCCCTTCGTGTTCGTAGGTCACGGCACAGGGCCAGCCAGCAGGCAGCGTGCTGATGAGGTTGGTGAATTGATTGGCGCTGGTAACTTTTTGGCCTTCGAAGGCGAGCAGTTTATCGCCCAATTGCACGCCTGCCTTGGCCAATGGCGAGTCGAGATTGATCGTATGGCAGATCACTTCGCCGCCCCGATTGCCAAATATGGCGTCGAGCGTGCCATGTTGCACCAACTTGGTGGCGAGCAAGTCTGGCAGGAAATGCTTCACCTGATTGACGCTGATGGCGTAGCCCAGGCCAACATTTACGCGACCGCGTTCTTTGAAGCTGCCACGACCATTGATGCCGATCACTTCGCCTTGCATGTTGAATAGTGGGCCGCCGGAATTACCAGGATTGATCGAGCTATCGACCTGAATACAATTGCCGTAGACGAGCGTGTTTTGGCCAGCACCCTCTTGAAAGCGCTCGATGCCACTGACAATGCCGAGCGTGACGGTGGGACGCTGATCTTCGGCTAACACGAATGGATTGCCCATCGCCATGGAAAAGTCGCCGACGCGCACGCGATCGGAATTTCCCAAAGGCGCGATCGGGAACGACTCCTTGCCGAGCAACTGAATGATGGCGACGTCGCCACCGGGATCGGTGCCGATCAATCGCCAGCGATAGAGTTTGCCATCGGCCAGTCCCGCCCAGCCTTCGGTGCCGGCACCCGCGACGACGTGATGATTGGTGATCGCCAAGCCCGACGGATCGTACAACACACCCGAGCCACCGCCGCCGCGATCGTTGCCATAGATCGCCACTACCGCGCCATAGACCGACTCGATCGCATGCACGCGAGCGCTTTCGGCCGCTTTGATCAACGCCATTTCCGACGGCGTCAGCACCTCCGCGGCGTCGGGTGCCTGGGCCTGGGCGACCAGGGGAGCAAGTGCCAGAGCCAAAGCCGCCAGCGAGCGAAAACGAATCATGGCAGTGGGCAGGTCGGTTGCCTGCAGTAGGAGAAGCTAATTCTTACGAATGACGCGGGCGTCGGCCCAGTCGGCAAGGTCGGCCAGATCGAGATCTTCGCCAGCCTCCACCAACAGCACCAACTCCTTCACACCTCGAATATCGAGCGAGATTTCTTTGGCGGCGTCGCGACCGGTCATCCGTTGTCGCAACAATTCGCGCTCATCACCTTGCACGACAAACACACAGTCGCCTTTGCCGCCGGTGACGGCATCGATACCAATCACGACCGCGAAGGTGTCGAACTCGCCATCGATCGCGAAGGCCAACTCACTAATCGCATGCGTGCCGATGCCGCGCTCGAACTTGCGCTCGCCGATGGCCAAACTTTTGCGATAGACATTTTGATCGCGCTGCCAGGGCGAAGCCAGCGTGACGATGGCTTGCTCCTTGACGCGGACCGGATCGAGATCGGAAAGGAACGAGAGTCGAGCCGAGCGAATGCTCATTGCTTGCACCGCGTCCCAAGGTATTGAGACGGTGGCGGTTGCGCCGACGGTGAGCGAAAGCTTGCCATCGGCCAATGTTTTGACAACGCCTGACAAACGCGAGCCGTCCAGCAGTTGGACGGTGACACCGGATTTCTTCTTGGTCTCGACGCCCGCGTGCGCGACCACGATGCCAAACAGTTTCTCGACGGCGACTGTTTGTTGTTTTCCTTCATACTGAAAGACGATGCTTTCGGCCGACATCGATTCGATCAAGCCGACCAACATCGCAGGTTGGCCATCAATTTCGACGAACAAGCGATCGTTATCGGCCGATGGCTTGGCGAGCGCAGCTTCAAAGATATCGGAAGTCACGCCGGGCTTAAAACGGACAGCGCGCACGGCATCGATAGCCAGCGAAGCATCTTCCCCGTGCGGCCATTTGACGACGAACTTTTCCTCGGCGATGGTGACCGAATCGGCCAACAAGCGACCGCCGCCGATCAGATCCAACACGAGAGTCGGCTTGTCGTTGGGTTTCACGGCGGCTACGCGCTCAATCTTGCGCAAACCATCGAGTTCGAGCCCTTCGGGCAGATTCTGGCCGGAGACTTTGCCATCGGCGTCGATCCCTTGAACGACACCTTGCGACTCTTCGCCGCCGAGCAACACTAGTCGCTCCGCCCCGATCGATGTCGTGGTAAAGCAGGCCAGCAGAACAAGTCCGAGCAGATTTGCAAAACAGCGAGACATGAAAACTATCTTCCAACATGCAAGACGCGGCCACCGAATTGCCTTCGGCGCCGCGTCCAAGTGTTAATCGCCGATGAATTTAATTGTAGTCGATAGCATCCAAAAATGCCGCAATTTGACCACGAATATTTAGTCGCCGCGCTATTTCGAGCCTTCCTCGAAGCTCTTGTAGTACTGCTCGACTAGTTTCTCGTAACGGGCGGGATACTTCTCCTTCAGCGCACTGAAGACTTGCTCACGCTCGCGATCGCGAAGCTTGCTCCAGCCACTTTCTGGGCCGGTGCGACGCAAGCGATTGAGGGCGTCGGTATTTTGCGAGTTCTCGCTACCGGAGCCTTCGCCGCCGGTGTTGCCACCTTGGCCTTGGCCGGCACCTTCTCCTTCACCCTGGCCTTGCCCCTGCCCTTTTTCGCGACCCTTGCCTTTACCACTTCCCGAACCGCTACTTTCCTTGTCTTCCGCTTCCTTGATCAGCTTGGCGAGCATTTCGACGATCTTCTTCTGTTCGTCCTGCGTTCCCTTGCCCGAGTCCTTGAGGCTCAGTTTACGGCGACTGAAGTCCATCCGATCGGCCACATCGACGATCGTGCCATCTTGCACGAGTTGCAGTTGTTGCAACATCCGCCAGGCACCGATGCGCATCCGCTCGGGAGCTTCGGGATATTCCTTGTCGAACTTGGTGAACGACTCGACGGCTTCTTTGCGCTGGAGCAGACGAGCCTGGCAGAGCCCCGTCAAAAACAGCGCATCACCATGTTGCACGCTGAAATCGGCACGCTTGGTTTGCACTTCATTCAATAGCGGCAAAGCTTGTTCGAACTTCTCTTGCAGCATGTGGGCGCGACCGAGGAAAAACGTGGCATCCGCAGCCAGGTAGGGATCGGTCGACGTGGTGAGTTTACCGAGTTTCTCGACGGCGACAGGCAAATCTTCATCGGCGAACGAAGCCAAGGCGTCGGCATAGTCGGGATAAATCTCCCGCAGACCGACCGTGATCACGGCCGATTGACTGGGGACGTCGTTCTTGAGCTCGTCGACCGCCGTCAGCGCTTCGGTGACGTTTTCGGCAGGCAAATCCTTGTTCGCCTTGACCGCCGCCACAAAGCCGTCGATCGTTTCCAGCGCGGACTTGGGTTCGGCCGCCGCCAAGGGGAGGGCGAAGTAAGCCGCCAAACAAAGGGCCAGCAATAAGTGGAAGGAACGTTTCATAATTTTGGATTCCGTACCAGGTGATTTGTGACGTGAAAGACGAACGATCGTTCAACTCACTATGTCTGTTCGATCATTGTGTCCGTTCGATCATTTGCTGCGTCAAATCGGCAATCTCTTGTTGACGTTTGGCGATGCCCGAGATTTCCTTCACTAGCGGCGCTTCAATTTGGCCTTCGGCAGGGCGAACTTTGTCGAACGACTCAGTACGTTTGTTCACTCGCACTTGCGCCGATCGCAGCAGTTTCAGTTCCGCCGAGTTGGGGAACAGCGGTTGATCGCCACCACCGCCACCTCCTCCACCACCACCACCGCCACCTTCCTTCTTCTGCTTTTGAGCCTTCTGCAAGGCATCGATCAGTTCATGGAGCGTGGCTTCGACTTCGCGTTGCAGATCGGTCGTGTAGCTATCGACGCGCTGGGCTTCCAGCAGCTGCGCGACGGAAACAAGATCGTCACGCAATTGACCCACGACTTCGGGGAAGACGACACTCGTGCCGTCCTCGATGATGATATCCATCGCTTGCTGCGCCATTTCGGCGAGCTTTTGTTCCTCGGCGGTGTTCTTGCCAACTTGCAACTTATCGGCACGCGTCAATGCCACGCCATCGGTCAACTTCTTT
>JBGSHH010000640.1:0-18013 GCA_041752355.1 Pirellulaceae bacterium
GTCGTTTTCGCCTTTTGATATTCAGCGCGGTAGCTTTCGGCGATCGACTGTTTCGCTTCGGCAAGCGGCGCTTCCGCTGGCACAGGCAATCGCTTCGGCCGTTGCGCCAGCAGCGATCCGCCAGGCAGCAATACCAAACACAGTAAAAGTCGCCACATAGAGGCACCGTAAGGGAGGGAGTACCGACGAGCTGGATTATAGTCCACTCGCAGGCGATATTGAACCCAAGACGAAACACCGCCTGACGCGATGCTCGTGGCTCATTCGCGCGAAAACATGCCTAGGGAGGCGAGGCCGCCAATGCCTCACGTCGAAATAACCCCGGTCCGGAGGACCCAAGAATCTAGCCCGGCGTGAAACGCCTGGGAATCGCTCCCAGCCCCACCTTCCCTCCGACGCTCCTCTCCGCGGCCGCTCTCCGCGGCCGCTCTCCGCGGCCGCACGATCAACAAAACGGTCGAGCAGAATCGTAATCGCCACGAGACGCGCCGCATCACGGTGTTGCCCCTGCCGAAAGGCTCCGCCTTGTTCGCGCGTTGGGACGGCATCGCCACCATCGGTTGTATTCTTCGCAGTCGCGAAATGAATGGCATCCTCGAAGAAGCGCAAGAGTACTTCATCAGCAGCCTGCCGTGCAAAGTGCGTCGGATCGGCCAACACCTGCGCGCGCATTGGAGCATCGAGAACTCTCAACATCACGTGCTGGATGTAACTTTTACCGAAGATGCCAGTCGCATTCGCAAAGGCAACGGTCCAGAAATTACTTCTGTGTTTCGTCGCCTAGCGCTCAATATATTGCAACGAGACACTACCCTCAAAGCGAGTCTGCGCGGCAAACGCAAGCTTTGTGGTTGGGATGAGACCGCCTTCGAGAAACTTATCGCTGGTTTTTCGCGGCTTTAACACTCGAATGCCCTGAGGGCGGATAGGTGCTATTAGATGGGAATGTCGGCGCGAAAAGAACACGCAATTCTCAAATACGGGCAAAAACTCTCGCGCTCTCGAGTCAATACTCCCACGCGAGTTAATGAGCCGGTTGCTAGAAGGTGGCCTGAAGGGACGGTTGCGAAATGGGATCACCGAAGTTAACGAAAAACGGTTTGCGGCCGACTTCAGTCGATTCCGTTTCGACATTCCTGCAGCTCCAGTGACGATAGCCAGCAACTCGAAGACGAGCAGTCGGATGCGTGCTGCGTTGTAACGCGCTGGCAAGACACGGGCGAAATCCGTAGCTATAGATCTCAGGGTGTTCGGCGTCAAATGCCTCGGTCGAGGTGACCTACGCGTGTTAGACCGAGCGACTCACCCATCCTAAATTGTCTGATTTGGCGCTGCCGGTGACATGGTTCCGAGATAGAATCTTGGAATGTCCGAGATCACCCAGATCCTCAGTCAGTTTGAATCCGACCCTTCGGCCGCTGAGCAACTGCTGCCTCTGGTTTACGACGAGTTGCGCAAGTTGGCCGCCGGATACCTGGCTAACGAGCGACCGGGCCAAACACTCGAGGCAACGGGCTTGGTGCACGAAGCCTATCTTCGACTGGTGGGGCCCACCGGTGAAAGGACCTTTGCCAATCGGGCGCATTTCTTCTCCGCAGCAGCCGAGGCGATGCGGCGAATTCTGATTGATGCTGCTCGCCGCAAGCGAGCGCTGAAGCGGCGTGAAGTCGAGCGGCCGGTTGATCTGAGTCGGGCCGATTTGTTCGCTTCCACTATCGATGCCGATTCCTGGATCGACTTGGATAATGCGATCACTGCCTTCGAGGCGATTGACCGCTCGACGGCGGATTTGGCCAAGCTGCGAATCTTTGCCGGACTCTCAGTGGAGGAGGCTGGCGAGACCTTGGGAATGTCCCGTGCGACGGCCTTCCGAGCCTGGACCTATGCCCGCGCCTGGCTGACTGCAATGCTCGCCGAACGGCCAGAAAATTTCTGAGACTTTCCGGGCGCGCCTTACGCCTTGTGGGATAGCCACAGTTTTCGAACTTGGAAACCGGTCTCTTGGTCTACCCTGGACCCGTTTCGTTGATCGTGTGGTCCATCGGCGTTTTTGGCTCTGCGTCGGTGCCTGCAGATGCCAGATAGCAACCGCAATCTTGGTCGGTGATGTCGCGGTCAAAGCGCAGAGCAAACACTTGTAGATAAGTTCACGGAGACTCCGGTAATGCAAACCGATGCTAAGCAGATTCGCGATCACTTCCTAGCCGCCGCCGAATTGGTCGGTCATCAGCGCGAAGCCTATCTGGAGGCTCATTGTGGCCATGATTCGGAAGTGCGCGCTGCGGTCGAGCGTCTGCTGTCTGCACACGAACAGCCTGCCAGTATTCTGGAAAGGCCAATTCCCCTCGGCCCGGAACACACTCAGGTTCACCACGCGTATGAACAGCCGGGCGCGGTCATCGCCGGCCGCTACAAACTGCTGCAACGAATCGGCGAAGGCGGGATGGGAAGCGTCTGGATGGCGGACCAGACCCAGCCGGTGAAGCGGCGCGTGGCTGTGAAATTGATCCGCGTCGAGCGCGGCACTTCCAAGATGATCCTGTCGCGGTTTGAAGCCGAGCGCCAGGCGATCGCCCTGATGGATCATCCCCATATCGCCAAGCTGTTCGACGCGGGGACGACCCAATCTGGTCAGCCCTTCTTCGTGATGGAATTGGTGAAGGGCATCCCGTTGACCGACTATTGCGACCAGCACAGGCTCAGCATTCCCCAACGATTGGCTTTGTTTCAACAGATTTGTTCAGCAGTGCAGCATGCCCACCAGAAGGGCATCATCCATCGCGATCTCAAGCCGGGCAACATTCTGGTTGAAAGCCACGACGGGGAACTTGTCACCAAGGTCATCGACTTCGGTCTGGCAAAGGCCACGACTGGGATGCAGCTCACCGAAAACACCCTGTTTACCGCCTTCGGCAACGTGATGGGGACTCCAACGTACATGGCGCCGGAGCAGGCGGCGTTCAACGCGGTCGACGTCGATACTAGAGCTGACGTGTACTCGCTGGGCGTGATCCTGTATGAACTACTGACCGGCACTACGCCCCTCACGCGCGAGACCGTAAAGAAGGCTGCGATCGATGAGATGCTCAAGCTAATTCGCGAACAGGAAGCCCCGAAGCCGAGCAGCCGATTAAGCACTTCCGATGGCATGCCGGGCATCGCCGCAAATCGCAAAATCGATCCGGCAAAACTCTCGAAACTGCTACGTGGCGACCTCGACTGGGTAGTACTCAAGGCGCTGGAGAAGGACCGCCAGCGACGCTATGAGACGGCCAGCGGACTGTCCGCCGATATTCAGCGGCACCTGTCAAACGAGCCGGTGCTGGCGCGACCTCCGAGCGCTGCTTATCGCCTGCAAAAGACCTGGCAGCGAAACAAGTTTGCATTCGTCGCTGGTGCAGCCATTGCGGCGTCGCTGATCCTCGGCTTGGTGGTCAGCATCTCTCAAGCGGTGCGGGCCGAGCGCGAGGCGAGCCGCGCCTTGTCCGCACTCGATGAGCTGCGAAACTCCGCGCCTGCCTTCGCCGAACAAGCCCGCGCACTAGCTTCCAGAGAGCAATTCTCCGAAGCGATCGACAAACTTGAATATGCCGCGAAGCTCCGGCCCGACGAACCGGATTATCTGATTAAGAAGGGGGACCTGCTGCAGTGTCAATTCCGCTTCAAAGATGCCCGCGCGGCATATCGCGCTGCATTGGCCCTTCGGCCGGACGATACCGCCGCCCAGGCGAACGCTGAACTCTGCGACGAATTGCTAGCGAGTCCCCATAAGGATGGCAAGCTCTCTCGCGAGGGGCTCAGCAAACTCTACTTGGCCATGCAACAGCAAGTTCGGCCGGCTGCAGAACAGATGCCCATAGCGCGACTTTTAGGTGCGGAGAAAGAGATCGTCGTGGCCTATTGGACGGACCGGCTGAAGGACTTGCCGCTTACAGTGAATCCAGCGGAGCCGCTGGGACTACAACTGAGCGTTCGGGAGGATGGCCTGCTCGCACTTCATCTACAGTACACAAACATTGCTGATCTCCGACCATTGACCGAGATGCCACTAGGCACGCTCAGCCTTTCAAACTGCAAACAAATCACCGATTTTACTCCATTAGGCAAGTTACGTTCCCTGACCAAATTGACGCTGAACAGCACCAAGATCAGCGATCTCACTACGCTAGTTGACTTGCCGCTGGCCGACCTCGACCTTCAAGACACGGAGACCTTTAACATTTCTTCCCTTCGCGGGATGAAACTGACTCGGCTCAGCCTGCGTGATACACGTGTCTCTGACCTGTCACCACTCGCTGGGATGCCTCTGGCTGAGTTGGACGCGACGGGAATACCCGCGACTGATTACTCGGCTCTGGCTGGCGCACCGCTACGAAAGCTGCAAACTCAAAACTCCCCTCTCACGGATCTCTCATTCCTGAAGGATTCGCCGGTGGAGGAATTGAGCCTGTATGGCTGCAACTCGGCGCGCGGATTTGCCGTGCTGGCAGGATGCAAGTCGCTCAATTTTCTCATGCTGCCCTTCAAGTATCGTGAGCTGCCTGCGGAAGAGTTGGCGGCGATTGGCGCGCTCCGTACTCATCCGAAGCTCAAGAACATCGAAGGCTCGGAATGGGAAGCAGGGCGAGCGTACCTATCCGTTCGGGACGCGGATTCGTTCTGGAAAGACTGGGATCGCGAGCTGCCATTAATCATGGTTTTGCGATCCACCGGCTATTCCTATAATCTCACCCGGCTCAGCGATGGCACTTACAACGTTGCCATCCAAGACCAACCGCTTGCCGACCTCTCGTTTCTGACGGGCATGCCCGTCAGCAGCTTGTGGCTCACTGGCTGCAAAGTCACTGACCTCGCCCCCGTCAAAGATCTTCCGCTGCGAGTCCTAGGCCTGTTTGGAAATCCAGTTGTCGATCTTAACCCCCTGCGTGCCATGCCGCTGGAAGAGTTGTCGCTGGATAGGACGATGGTTGTCGATCTCTCCCCGTTGGTGGGCTTGCCACTGAAGAAGCTCTATCTTCACGATTGTGAGCTACTCGCCGATGTGAGCCCTGTTGCGAAGATCCTGACGCTGGACCGACTGACCCTACCAGCTCGGGCTGAGAACGTCGAAGTTCTCCGCAAGCTCCCAAACCTGAAGTTTGTGTCCTTTGGAATGAACGACACCGCTCCCTTCCTTCCCAGTTTGACGGTTGAGCAGTTTTGGGCGGAGTATCAACACCTCGGTTGGCTCGCTACGCTCCGCGATGCGGGGCTCGCGCCCAAGCAGCCGCGGCGCATGAACGATGGCACCTGGGAGATCAACCTCAACGATTCAAAAATTGTCGATCTCTCCGTCTTGGCCGACGCGCCGATTAGTTTCCTGTGGCTGATGAAGACCGACGTCAGCGACTTACGCCCACTGCGCGGCATCCCGCTCAAGCGACTCTCTATTGCCGCGAGCAAGGTCACGGATTTGAGCCCGCTTCAAAGAATGCAATTGGAGTATCTGAACCTAAACACCACTCGTGTGAAAGACATCTCGGTATTGCGCGGCATGCCCCTAACGCGGCTGCGGCTGCATGATTGTCCTGACCTCTCTGACATCTCGCCGATTGCAGATGCAACAGAAATCGAAGAGCTGACCTTGCCACGCAATGCTAAGCAGATCGACTTTCTTCGCGCGTTTCCGAAACTAAAGTACCTCAGCTATGTCGAGGGTCCGGGTCCGGACTATCGTCCCGACAAGACCGCTGATAAGTTCTGGGAGGAACACGACGCGACCAAGCGTCAGCCCTGACCAGCATGTAATGTGCTGCTACTTAGTTAGCTCGTTGGCAAACTAAAGTGCTCTGGCCGCTTCAAGCTGGATTGAGCACCAGAGCCAGGGCGGACGTTATACGTGGCATTACTTAGCGGCACTAAACTCACAGTGCTCCACTAGCCTTCATAGCGATCATGACGATCCCGCAGCCGTCGGCTATCTATACGCTTATACAGAGCCACGATGGAGACAGTCCCTGCTGCAAACGACCGTTCGGAACGACCACGTAGCTTGTGACGATGTGACCGAGGCGTCCGGACCAAATGAGCCTAGTATTGAATTCAATTTGCGATAGGAACAAGACGCAAGATCCGTTCCGCGTGCCCGAGCGAATCGACAGAAAGTGTGCCTGCTACAGGATTGCCGCGTGGATTATCAGAAACACATCCCAGGTGCCGACTCCACGCTTCTGCCCCGGATCGTGTAAACGACGGTCGAAAAGTGCAGCGCGCGGCGGTTGAAAAGTGTAGCGCTGGGTTGGGTAGTGTCCTCAGTCTAAGTAACGGGGTGTGATCATTCCAGTATGAATCCTTCCTCCTCCGGAGGAGGAAGGATGGCGACGGTTGTAACGGCGGTTAGGAGTCTGCCGATTCGGCGACAGGTGACGAGGTTGAGGTCACTGGTTTCGGGCGTGATCCTTTGCGTCGCCGTGCATCCTGCAGGCGATAGCTTTCGCCGGTCGATTCGAGAATGTGACAGCGGTGCGTCAGCCGATCCAGCACGGCGCCGGTCAATCGCTCGCTGCCGAGGACTTCGGTCCATTGCTCGAAGGGGAGATTCGTGGTCACGATCAACGACTGCCGTTCATACGCGCTGCTAATCACCTCGAACAACAGCTCCGCGCCCAGCTTGCTGGCCGGGACGTAGCCCAGTTCGTCGAGAATCAGCAGATCGAACTTGGCCAGCGCTGACTTCATCCGCAGCAGCGTCCGTTCTTCCCGGGCTTCCATGAGTTGCGTGATCAGTTCCGTCACGCGGCAGAAGCGGACCCGTTGCCCTTGCTGACAGGCGGCAATCCCCAGCGCAGTGGCCAGGTGCGTCTTCCCCGTGCCGGGATGTCCCAGAAAGATCACCGACTCACGGCGCTCCACGAACTCGCACCGCAAGAGTTCCGCCACGAGCACGCGATTGAGCGAGGGCTGCGCGGCGAAGTCGAAATCAGCGGTCGATTTCAGATTGGGAAAGCGCGCCGACTTGAGCCGTCGCTCGCTGGCACGTTTCTCACGGTCGAGCAGTTCCAGTTCGCAGAGTTGCAGCAAGAAGCCGAGATGATCGACGTTCTCCGTCGCGCACCGCTGCGCCGTTTTCTCGCAGCCCTCCAGGAACGACGGTAACCGCAGGGCCTTCAAGTGATGCTTGAGCAGCACCGTGCTTTTGGTTTCCAGGGATTTCATACCACACCTCCCGTCGTCAGCGCGCCGGCCAGTTTGCGATAAGACAGCAGGTTGGGAGGGGGGATCGAATGGGACTGCAGATGCGGATGGTTGTCCAGCCGAAACCACTTCGTCGGCTCCTCGAGTCCCTGCTGCACGAGCAGCCGAATCGCATCCACGGCCAAGACGTCGATCTCCAGCGCCCGCTCAAGCGCCTGAGCGAGTACGGGAATTGAAATCGTTTCCAGCAGCCGCAAGGTCTTGATGAACTCTCGCCGGCCGTGCGAACCACCGTCAGCTTCCAGGCGTCGGCGCAAGAGATCGAAACAATCCGGCAAGCCCCAGTTTTCCAGGGGCTTGGCGAAGTCCAAGCCGCCTGGCTTCCGCTCCAAGAGAGCCAGATAATGGATAGGATTGTAATGCACCTGCTCCTTCGACCAGTCCCGTGGATGCTGCGCCACCAACTGATCGTTAACCACCAATCGCACTTCTTCCAGGCCGCCGATCGCCATCACTTTCTGATGCGCATGCCGCGTCGGCACCGAATAATCGTTGCCGTCGAAGCGGACCAGCGAGAGGGAATTGGCCTGAGCCGGTTCGACTCGCCGGGCTTGAAAGGCCGACTTTGGTAAGGGCCACAAGGCCGCTTGCTCCTCGGCGAGCAGTGTCGCCTTGTTCGCCGGTTGGCCACGGAGCTTGCGTTCCAGATCAGCGCGGCACTGCTGCGCCAGTTCGGCATTGAGCGCTTCCAGGCTCTCCGTTCGGGGCACCGGCACCAGGAAGTTCCGCCGCGCGAAACCAATCAGATTCTCGGTATGCCCCTTCTCCATCGGCCGCCGCACCAGGCAGAAGTGATGTTCGAAGAGATAATGACTCTGCAGCCGCAGAAACTCGCGGGTCGGCGTGTCTCCGCGCTTTCCCAAGAACTTATCCCCAATGGATTCGTGACGGCCACATTGAGTCCACGCCTGCTATTTGCGCTCGTGATGAAGCGGAGCTATACCGAGCCGACGATGACCTGCAAGCGCGGGGAGGAACTGCTCCGTATACTTCCCGGAAAATGTCGCCTCGTCGAATTCGGCTGCGATTTGGAGGTTAAGCGCCTGATTGTGGTTTCCAGACAGTAGCGTCTCCTGATGGAATACTCCCCAAAACCTCATCCAGGTGTTATGAAAGTCTATCCGCCCAAGATTGGCAGAAGGAATTTCGATGAAAGCGAACACGACAATCGGCAGAACAGATCATCAAGAAGCTGCGCGACGCCGAAGCGATGCTGGCCGCCAATTAGAGCGTGGGCGTGGTACTCTAGGCCTCGAAGCCGCGCGAGTGCGAGTGCGAGTGCTCAAAGTCACTTGAAAGCATCAAGCGCCACCCAAATAGGAACCCCTAATGAATGAAGCAATCTTTCCCGAAGCCTTGAAACGCTGTGACGGCGATTTCGAACTCTTGGCGACAACGGCGGCCATGGTAATAGAAGATGCGCCGATTGAACTTCAACGTTTGATTATGGCTCTGCAGAACGAAGAAGTTGCACAAACCGGCGCATCGGCTCATGCGCTAAAAGGAATGCTGGTAACGTTTGAACAGTCCGCGGCGGTGTCAGGACTACAAATGATCGAAAACGCCGCTGCGCAAGGCGACTTGAATGCTGCGCGGACGCTTTTGAATGACGTGCGCACGGATATTGACTTGTTGATCAATAAAATCCGGGCTATTTGTTGATCTTGAAATAATTGGGCAGGGCAAAACTGCTCGACGACTTCGATATGAATTGCGGAAAGCTGAAGTCCTTGTCCACGTTCACTGTTTGACGTTCTTGGTCAATGCGGCAACTTGCGCCAACAGTTGTGCTTTATCGATCGGCTTGCTTAGATAGTCGTTGCAGCCGACTTCGAGACATTTATTCATGTCGCTCTGCATGGCGTCCGCGGTGAGCGCTACGATCGGACCCTTGTAACCGATCGATCGCAATCTTTGCGCGGTTGCGTAACCGTCCAAATTCGGCATTTGCATATCCAACAAGATTAAATCGGGTCCATTGCCATCGTTCAGACAAGTTGAGACGTGCTCAACGGCAATCAGGCCGTCTTCGCATTCTTTCACCGTAGCGCCGGCTTTCGTGAGAATGTTATTGCTTAAAAATCGGATATCGCGCCGGTCGTCCACAACAAGCACGTGACAAGAGAGTTTAGTTGGCCCAGCCAAGCTATTTTCTGATTGCGTTTTACTACCGACAATGAGGCTTTCGTAGTCGACCAAGTTGAGCCCGGCGTTTTCTCCCGTGGCAATGCTGACCGAGAACGTGCTGCCCACACCTTCTGTACTGCGAACCGTGATCGTGCCATCGAGCATTTCCGCCAGTCTGTGGCTAATGCTCAGGCCGAGGCCCGTGCCACCGAAGTTGCGGCTGACGCTGGCGTCTCCTTGTGAGAATGGCTTAAACAATCTTTCCATTTGCTCGCTGGAAATGCCGATGCCTGTGTCGATGACATCAAATTGCAATCGCCGCGCCGTCGCATCAAAATGAACACGAATTTGCACTTTGCCGTCGTTTGTGAATTTGATGGCATTGCCAACGAGATTAACCAGAATTTGCTTTAACCGCTTAGCATCCGACTGAATCACTCTTGGTAACTTGCCGTCATATTGCACCTCTAAAGCCAAGCCTCCCTCCGTGGCGCGGATTTCCATGATGCTTCGGATATCCTCGAGCAAGCGATGCGGTTCGAACTCTTCGCGTTCAACATCCAATTTTCCGGCCTCGATCTTGGAGAGATCCAAGATGTCATTGATGATGTCCAGCAAATAGTACCCATTGTTACTTATTGTTTGCAAATGCTGCGTCGCTTCGCCTTGTTGGACTGATTCTTTGAGTAAATCGGCGTAACCCAAGATGGCAGTCATCGGCGTGCGAATTTCGTGGCTCATATTCGCCAGGAAGGCACTCTTGGATTCGTTGGCGGCTTCGGCAGCTTTAACAGCGTCGTTCAGTGCCAACTGAAATTGATGGCGGTCGTGGTCATCGGTTACAGAACCTACGAAGCCGCAGAATTCACCTGCCTCATTGAAACGCGGTTTGCCAGCGTCGATGGCCCAGCGATAGTTGCCATCGGCAGTTCGCAATCGGTAATCTAGATCAAAGGATTCACCCTTTTGGGAGGCGGAGAAAAATGTGCTCTGTACGGCTTGTCGATCTTCGGGATGCACCGCATTAATCCAACCGAAGCCTAGACCTTCTTCTTTTCTCTGTCCGGTATAGTCAAACCAGCTTTGAGAAAGGAACGTGCATTCGTGATTCGCGTTCGTAACCCAGATCATCGCCGGAGCCGCGTTAGCCATTTCACGGAAGCGCTGCTCACTCTCCCTCAAACTCGCCTCGGCCCTCTTCTGGTTGCTCACATCGAGCGTCACCCCGTCAAAGCGAGTCGGAGTGCCGTCGTCGTCATAGAACGTCCGCCCTATCGCTCGCACCCAGATCACAGCGCCCGTATCCGGGTTCACAGTACGATAGTCCACGTTGTAGTCCGTCCGCTCCGCGATGCTCCGTTCGATGGCCTGGCGGGTCGGCTCCCGGTCGTCTGGATGGAGGCGATCATAGAACGTCTGGATCGTGACTTTGGCGTCCGGAGGAAGATGGAAATGGGCCTTCACCAACTCGTCCCACTGGAGCACTTCGAATGGAAGGGTGCAGTACCACAACCCAATGCCGCTGCTACGGCGGACGAACGTGGACCGCTCCTCGCTCTGACGCAACGCAGCTTCGGCCCGCACTCGTTCGAGCGATGCCCACGTCCGCTCGGCGGTTTCTTCAATGAGGGCAATTTCGGTCGACGTCCAATCCCGCCGATCGGCGACGTGGACAGACATACCGGCAACGAACCTGCCGCCTTTGACCAGCGGCACGTCCACGTGCCCCCGCACTTGGATGGCCGCAAATGCCTCTCGCTCGCCGGAAGGCCGACTCGGGTTGTTGGTGGCGTCCGCCTCGACAAATGTGCGGCCGTTGAGTAGGTCGGCGAGCAGAGCGTCGCCGAAAGAGGCGACCGGGTATCGGCCCGCGAGCGGCGGGACTCCGGCAGTGTAATCCCGCTCGACGACGTAATCGACTCCATGTATTTCGAAATAGACAACCCGGTTTGCCCCCAAATACTCACCCAACATGCGGCTGGCCTCCGCCTGCACGTCCACTGGATCAGAGAGCGGGCGCAACTTGTCGGCTAGCGCGACCAGGAACATCTGTTGTGCTTGGGCCTCGCGGCGGTCGGTGATGTCACCGACGATGCTTAGCATCCGCTCGACTTTACCCTCGGCGTCTCGCAAGACTAGGCCCTTTTTCCAGATATACCGAATGACTCCGTCCACGCGACGAATGCGACATTCAACGGTCCAAGCCGCACCCGTCTCCACCGACTTCTGGAAGGCAGCGTCCACCGCCGCCCGGTCTTCCGGGACGACGTGTTCGAGGAACATTTCATAGGTCCACTCCGGGAGTAGAGCCACGTACCCGAATAGCTGATCGTGCCTGAGCGTGCGCCGGGAGGTGTGGTCGGCCAGATTCAAAGACCAGTAGCCCAAGTCGGCGGCGGCAAGTGCGAAGTCCAACTGTTCCTGACCCTCTTGCAACTGTTTCTCTACCTGCTTGCGTTCGGTCACATCGCGGGTGGTCCCAGCCACTGCCTCAACCTCGCCATCAGTGCCAAAGACGGGCACAAAGATGTAATCGTACTGCCGACGCCCGTTTGTCCCGTTAAAAGGCACCTCACCTCGGATCGGTTGCCGGGTGGCCCGCACCTGGTCGATCTCTCGATTGTGCATTTCCGCGTGCCACGGCTCGTACCCGATCTCCAGGAACGTCTTGCCAATCGCCCCTTCATGGCCGCGGCCCCACATTTTGATAAGCGCGTCGTTGGCATAAATAACCCGGTGTTCGAGGCTGAACACATACACGAAATCGGGGGTATTAGTCAGCACCGTTTCGTATAGCCGCCGCTGCTGTTCAGAGTCGCCAGCGAGTTGGGCGATCCGCTCCTCGCCCCGCTTCTGTTCCGTGATGTCGAGAAATGTGAGGACCACTCCGACAATGTGATCATCGGCGGTGCGGTACGGGAGAGTGCGGGCGATGTACCACTGCTCGCCCGCGCGAACCTCGCGCTGCACAGGCTGGAGTTGGGCCAGCGAGCGTTCCGCGTCGGCGACGATCTCCGGATAGTCGAGTAGGCGGCAGAGATCAGAGAGTGGGCGACCGAGATCGGTCGAGATGAAATTAAAGAGTATCTTGGCAGAGGGTGTGAACCGCTGGATGCGCAACTGGCGGTCCAGAAAGACCGTCGCGATGTCCGTGGCGGCCATCAAGTTTTGAAGGTCGTTGTTGGATTGAGCAAGTTGATCGACGTGACTCTTCAACTCGTCATTCACTGTCGTCAGTTCCTCGTTGTTTGACTGCAACTCCTCGCGGCTCGTCTCCAATTCCTCGGTCGCGGAACGCAGCTCCTCGTTCATCGCCTGCAACTCTTCGTTGCTCGCTTTCAGCTCCTGGGTGGACGCTTCCGATTCTTCGATCATGTCTCGCAATTGCGCCTTGGTTGCCACCAATTCGCGCTCCAGATGCAGGGCCGCATAATCCGCGTCAGCATCTCTCGCAATGGCGACTGCGGCGGTTTCGACTGCGGGATGTTCCTCAATGACGACGAGCAGAAAATCGGGGGCGATGTCTCCCGCGGGCGTGACGCGGAGATCCACCAGGCCCCGCTCATCGCCCGTCTCAAACGGGACACGGAACGCCGTTGCTACAGTGTGTGTCCGCGCCGCGGCATAGAGCGCAGCGCGGAGTTCGACTCGAAGCATGGGATGAACCGTACGCATGAGATTGCGTGTTGGTTCGCCACCTGAGAATTGCAGGAAGCGGCCTGCTGAAGCCGACAAGTGTACGATCTCGTGCGCGGAATTGACGAGGATTGACGGCGGGGAAAACCGCTCGATCAACCGATAGTGCAGTTCGCCCGGCGGCAACCCGCTGTCGATAGTAACCGCTTGATCGAGCGCCGCTTGCCCGTTTTCGACCGTGATATTCCCCGGCACGGCGGGCCGCTCCCGTGTCGGCTCGTGCTGCGCCAGCGCACGAGAAAATGTGCCAGCCCCGGTTGGCACGGCGATCAAACGCTGCGGACCTGGACGCTTGGCATATAGCCGTTGCTTTTTGTCGAGTACCGCGAACAGTGGGCTTCCCTCTTCCACCGCCTCCGACGTGCCAAGAAAGAGTCGCCCGCTGGACCTAAGGGCGAAGTGAAAAATATCCATCGCGCGGCTTTGGGCCTCGCGATTCAGGTAGATGAGCAGATTCCGGCAGGAGATGAGATCGAGCCGCGAGAATGGCGAATCCTTGAGTAAATCGTGTGGCGCAAAAAGCACGAGCTCGCGCACCGCACGCCGCACGCGGTAACCGCCTTGCTCGCGAATAAAAAAATGTCGCAAGCGCTCTTCGCTAACATCCGCCGCGATCGTCTCTGGATAAAGGCCTTCGCGGGCCTCGCGGATGACCTCTTCGTCGAGATCGGTGGCAAATATCTGTATCTGCGGAGGTCCTACGAGTTTGGCTGCATACTCGCAGAGCAGTATGGCGATCGAGTAGGCCTCTTCGCCGGTGGCGCACGCCGCCACCCAGACTCTCACAGTATCGCCCGCTTCTTTGTCCTTGAATAGTTCGGGGATAGAACTCTCCAGCGCGGAAAAGGAATCCGGGTCGCGGAAGAAATTCGTGACTGAAATAAGCAAATCCTGCAGCAGTGCGCCCGCTTCGCCCGCGTGAGTTCGCAAGCAATCGAGATAACCTGGCAGGTCGGCGAGTCCGTTCACATGCATCCGACGCGCAATCCGACGGACGATGGTGGCGCGTTTGTAGCAGGAGAAATCTCGCCCCGTGCGCATGTGCAGAAAAGCAAGCACATCTCGCAACGCTGCCTCTTTTTCGTTGCACGAAAGCTCCTCAGCGACAGAAGGATGTGGACCGTCCTCGCCGGGCAGATTTAACTCTCGTCGCCGCTTGACGTAGGCCAACAGCTTCGCGGGCATTTCCTTCACGCCAAGTACCCAATCCACCACACCCGTGGCGATGGCTGAACGCGGCATATCCGGGTATTGCGCCTCGTCGGGATCCTGTGCAATGGCCAGTCCACCGAGTTCTTTGACCCGTTTAAGCCCAAGAGCCCCGTCGCCGCCTGCGCCGGAGAGCACCACCGCCAGTGATTGTGAACCGTGCGTGTCTGCCAGCGTGCGGAAAAAATGGTCCACCGCCATACGCTGTCCGCGATGTTCCTCAGCATTGCTTAGGCGGAGCAGCCCATTCGCCGAGGCGAGAAACTTGCCGGGAGGGATCACGTATACGGAATTTGGCTGCACCGTCGCGCCGTCAGTTGCCACGGCCACCTGCATCATTGTCGAGCGCTGTAGCATCTCCGCCAATGCGCTCTCATGCGTTGGCGAAAGGTGCAGGATCACCACGAAAGCCAATCCAGAATCCACCGGCATGGCGGCAAAGAAGTCCTGCAATGCCGCGATGCCGCCAGCCGAACCGCCGAGCCCCACGATCGACAGCATTTCATTGTCGCGATACACCATGCCGTCGTCCATCTCGTCAGGAAGCAATGGTTTGGCGGAATTGCTTTTCATAAACGACCTTCTCCGGGATCCAACCGGAGTCTTTGAATCGGCAACTTTGTCTACTGCTGTGCCAAAGACCGCCCAAATGCAGGCAAAAAAACCTGGGAAATCGACTCGAGATATCGTACCATTAGCCGTTCAATCTGCACAACTCCCGGCTATGTTGGGCTAGTAATGCGGATAAACAAAAACAGCTGGGAGACTGGCGGTCGCGCGCGCCACTGGGCGAGTTCTTCGTCGAGCAGTTGACTAGCGCGGCTGACTTGCGCGCTGGAGACTTTCCCATCCCAAACCACACATTGCATGTCGTTAGTTTCGTATGCCTCGCTAGCCTGATGGCTGTGACTATGATGACGTGTTCGATGCTATAGTTCCGGCGAGACTCTTGACGGGGCGTAGAGCTCAAATCTTGGCCGCCGCATCCTTGACCCAAGGAAATGCCGTCTGAAGGTTGGCAATAGCGGAATTAGCAACCCATTTGCAGCTCCTTGATTCGTCGCTGAGTTTTGGTTTCGGATTCTCTTCATCGATCTCTGCCAAGTAGCAAAGGTTGAGCGTCTTCAATCCGCCCGGATAATCCCCCATTCGCATGTCGATGAGCTTTACTTCCCTTGATGTGGTTGTACGTCGTCGCTGACCCGGTCACGGCTCCTTGCTTGGCCCATGTCTCCAGTTGTGATTCAGGAATCGCCACTTTGTTTCTCCACAAGATAGTCCCGCAGCATCACCTCCCGAGACGCGAACGAATCGTGTCCTCGCTGGAGCAACGTATCGAGTTTCTTAACGTCAGATTCCATGAAATCCGTCGCCATTTCTGGTTGGCTGAACGTGTCACTAATCCGCACCAGCTTGATTTCTGGGAACAGCACGGTAGTCAGTTGCTCCATCGATTGCGTGTTGATTTCCAAAATCTTCTGCAAGAGGTGCATGCTGAGCGAACACTTCTTATAGACCCTCATCGGCAACGAGGGTTTCGGCTGCGGGTAAACGCCCACGCCTAAACTCACCACGCGAATCTGATCATACGGAATCTTCAGCGACCGCGTTGCATCACCCAGCGCATACAGCGTCGGGTTGTTGGCGCAGAATCCACCATCCCCAAGCTCGACATCATCGCCAATCGAAAGTTTCAAATGCTGGCGATTGAAAAACGGATACGCTGAACATGACGAGCGAACTGCTTGCGCTAGCGTTGCCCCGAAGCCCGGCACGAATGTCCCGGTGCGACCGTGGGCGTGCTTCATATCACCCTTGAAGATAAGCGGCTTTTCGGTTTTCCAATTGGTCGCAACGATGCCGACCTTTGTCTTCACATCCTCGAATCCTGCATCTTGGAAAATCTCTTCGCCCAGCTTTTTCAATGCTTCTGATCGCCCGGAAGCAAACCACGGAGACAAAACGCCCGGAACGTGCGTCCGATAGAGTTCCAAAATCTCATCGATCTCGTAGCCCAGTGCAATCAGCGTCCCGATAATCGAGCCCGTGCTCGTGCCGAAAACAAGGTCGAAACACTGGTACAGCGGGCACTTCAACATGCCCTCAATTTCCTTCAGCACTCCCAGCGTGTAGAAGCCCTTCGCTCCACCGCCATCAAGACTCAAAACGCGGAACACGCCATCCTTCCGGTACTCGCGCGTCAGCAGCCGCTTTGGCACAGGAATTCGCGGCGCATCCATCGGCTTCAACCTCCGCCCATGAGCAAGTCAAAACTTTGAGTATATCCATCGGCAACACCGGCTGGGAAGTGTTGCAGCCGACGAATGCCAGCATCATCGAGATAGCAAGTGCCGCTCTCACTTGGTCGGCCCCTTCTTCATCCACTGCTGCCACCTACCAGCGAGTGCCAGATTATAGCCAGTCTTCGTACGGGGCGTCTCTTCGTGACAGTGTGCTTCCCGGCGTCCTTCTAGCGTGCCGTGGCGATGCCAGACGAAGCAGCACTTGCACCACACGTGTAGGCGACGATGGCCATTCAAGTTCCTGTAGTACGCCGCGACAGTTGGACATCTAAATCAAGTAGCTGATCGTTGGGAAGCGGGACTTTCATGTTGAGTAATGCTAATCAATTTGCCTGCCTGCAAACGCTGTACAATGATTCTACGGCCCATGCAGAGAAGGCCACCGGGGGGATCTACCAACCATTTTTTCGCAAAGCAATTCGTAGTTCAAAAAACACAAGACGAAGGACCACAACGCCAATTATAAGTAAGACCAACCGCACTCCTGTGGGTCGTACATAGCCCCCATCACCTTCTTCTTCGTCCTCTGACTGTGGTTTAGAGTTAGCACCATTCTTCCACCAGGGTGCTCGCTTAGCTGTCGGTCTCACAATCGGCATGGGATCAGACATGGGATCGAGGTGCCCCATGCAACTCTCGCAGAAGAGAGTCTTGCCTGTCTGGGGGTTAAGACTTGCTGGTCGAAGGCCACAATTCAAGCAGGTTTGTTCCATCTGATGCCCTCGCGATTATCGGCCTGTTGATAAATGACCGTCGCCAATTGCCCCGGCTAGTCAAGATGTGAATCCAACAGCAACCCTACACTGAGTTCAAAGTGCAACTCGGACCAATGCTAACGTTGGCGGCGACGATTTGCAAACTTAGAAGTGCAGGCGGATTGGGAGCTAGAGCATGAGGGAGACCAGTAGCTGATAGCAGGGCGAATTGCCATCCATTTGCCGTTCAGTTCCGTGAGCAACAGCAAGGGCAGGTGGATGAGCTACGGCCAGACCCACATTGGGATCAATCGGCGGTTTGATTGAGCTAGTTGCTGTCCGAAAACAGCAAGAGAATGGCGGGCAAGTAAGAGACCAATTGTGGTGCTGGGTGGATGCACGAGTTCGTCATTGAAGGGTGACCCAGGGTTGACGTGGACGGCGGTAACCCTCGTGTCTAAGACGGAGCATGGGAACCGGCTCATTTGTCCTCATTCTGGAAACGCGATGGACCGTTGAGCGGATCTGGCTTCACATCGACGCGGCATCACGGAAGGATGACCGAACCCAATCGCTTCAGGTACGGAACGACGCCTGTTCGCAATCTGTCATATGCCTCTAGCGATGGGTCACGGTATGATGGTTCACGGTATGGTTCGCCGTGCTTGACTCCGTTGTTCCGCATCCGCAGTTCATCGATTGCAGCAAACTCTGGCATGGCGGGCAGATTTACGTCAAAGTCGCTCGCCA
>JBGSHH010000641.1:0-13495 GCA_041752355.1 Pirellulaceae bacterium
GAGGTATTCCAAGCCACCGCCGCGCTTCACCAGATCGGCGTAAGTACGGGCGGCTTCAATCAGCGCGCCTTTGATGTGGCGAATGTTCGTGATCTGGCTGCCGAGATGGAAGTGCAGCAGCTTGAAGCAATCGGCCATGCCACGCTGGCCGAGTTCGTCGAGGCCATGCAGGATCTCACTCACCGTCAGTCCGAACTTCGAGCGATAGCCGCCAGACGATTGCCAACGCCCCGAGCCACGCGCTGCCAGCTTCACTCGCATGCCGATTTGCGGACGGACACCGATCTTTTCCGCATAACGCAAGATCAACGCCAACTCCGTGTATTTTTCCACCACGGGAATCACGCGGCGGCCGAGTTTTTGCGCCATCAGCGCCATCTCGATGAACTCGGCGTCTTTGAAGCCGTTGCAAATGATCGGCGTGTTGGCATCGGTCATCGCCACCACGGCCAGGAGCTCCGGCTTGCTGCCTGCTTCCAGGCCAAAGCCGTAGACGCGACCATACTCGACGATCTCTTCCACCACATGCCGCTGCTGATTCACCTTAATCGGATAAACGCAGGAGTATTTGCCTTTGTAGTCGTAGTCTTTGATCGACTGCGCGAAAGCGTCGTGGATCTCGCGCTGGCGATCCTTCAGGAGGCCGTTGAAGCGGAGCAGAATTGGCAGATCTATGCCGCGGAGTTGCAGCCGGTCGATCAGTTCTTTCACGTCGATCGACTGGCTGGGGTCCTTCGTGGGGTGGACCAGCAAATTGCCTTTGGCGCCGACGGAAAAATAGCCTTTGCCCCAGCGAGGCACTTCGTACAATTCGCTAGCGTCGGTGATAGACCACTTTTCCCCGGCTTCTTTGAGCATCGAGCGCAACTCCCCAGTCCAGCAGGTAAACGAACGTGATGAGAAAACGAGTGATTATACGCCGATAGTAAATCACTCAAACAGGGGCTGACTGTCCGTCTCAGCGAAATTCCCGTATAGTTTTTGTGAATCTGGTTCTGGAGCAGTTATTTCGTAGGATGGATCTCCCGATCTGTCCCGAGGGGAATCCACCAAAACAGTCTTAGTGGGACGGATCGGGCGATCCCTCCGGCGAGAATTATCACATGCCGCTCCGTTTGCGATGGTTGCCTAGTCACTCGGCGAGTGCGTTGCACGCCGCCTTGGCGATTGCGCGCGAGCAAACGCTGGTCGATGCGGAACTGGCGGCCGTGCTGACGCAGCCCACAAACGAACTGCGACAGGAGATGGCGAGCGCCGGATTGCCCGTGGCGCGCTACTGGCGAATGCTCTGCTCGCTGGCGACGACGTTCGATAATAATCGTCAATTGGCCAAGATGGCGCTCTACAGGACACTTGGTCACGCTTCGGCCCAGGAGCTATCGGAACGCTTGGGCGGACGGATTTCTGATTTGGAAGCGGCGCTGTTGCGCTACAAGCCCGATATTGTCGACGAGTTGAGCTTGCGTGGTCGCCCCTTGCGCGAGCAATGGGAAGCGCGCGGCCCTGGCATGTTGCACGAGATTTTTACCGCGACCGACGCACGGCTCGAAGTGGATGTGGCCGATGTGGTGCTGGTGTTGCCGGCGCTGGGTGGTGGCGGCGAAGCGCAACTGCACAACAATTCGGTGCGGATGGAAGCGGTGCTAACCAATCCGCATCCGCAGTTGCCGGAGACCGTGCGTCTGGCGTGGATGCTATCGCAGTTGCATCTCGACTTGCCCTTCATTACCGAAGGCATCGCGCCGGAACGCTTGCCGATGCTTGCCGCCTTGGCGATGATTCCGCCAGCGCTGTCTGCCGCCCAGCAAGTTGACCTTGTGAAGATGAATGACGACCTGGTGCGCTTCGCCATCGACGCCTGGCGAGTGCCGGTACCGCCGACCATTGACGCCGTCGATGTGGTGATGCGTTGGTGGGATGCCTACGAACTTTCCCGTCCACCACTGGAAGTCGCCTTTCGGGCATTGGATGAAATGGTGGGGTAGGCGTCTCGCCTGCCTTCGTATTTTTTCGAATTCAATCGGCAGGCGGGACGCCTACCTCACTATGCAACTCTCTCTCATGATCACGTGCTTGGGCGATGTAATGCGCCCGGCGGCCGGTATTGCAACGGTGAACCTGCTGCGACGCTTGGGACACACCATCGACTTCCCCGCCGCGCAAACTTGCTGCGGCCAACCGATGTACAACAGCGGCTATGCCGATCTCGCTCGTGAACAGGCAAAGCATACGATCGGCGTCTTTGAGAAGTGCGAAGCAGTGGTGGTGCCGTCGGGGTCATGCGCCGCAATGGTGAAGGTGGAGTATCCGCATCTACTCGAAGCCGACGACATCTGGCATCAACGGGCGATGAATCTAGCGGCCAAGACGTATGAGCTTAGCGATTTGCTCGTCAACAAACTGGGCGTCTTAGATGTCGGGGCAAAATTCGCTGGCAAGATAACCTACCACTACGCCTGTCACTTGCGGATGCTCAAGCAGAACGACGAAGTGCCACGCCTCTTGGCGCATGTCGCGGGCGCGACGTTCGTGCCACTCCATCGTCTCGATCAATGCTGCGGCTTTGGCGGTTCGTTCGCCGTCCGCTATCCGCAAATCTCCGGCGCGATGGTCGATGACAAGATGAGTTGCATTCTCTCGACCGACGCCGACGTCCTCGTTTCGACCGACACCGGCTGTTTGATGAACATTGGCGGCCGCTTACATCGCGAAGGGAAGACCATCGAAGTGCTACACCTGGCGGAGTTGCTGGATCGCCGCTAGTCGTAACGATCACGGCACTCACCATACCAGGCTTTCACGCAATCGTCGCCACTCTTCGGGTAGGCCTTCGCGACCAACCGCCAGTGCAACGATCCCGCCGACAATCGCCGCGTTGGTATCGATATCACCACCCACGCGCACGGTGTTCCACATCGCATCGACATAGTTATCAAGATGCCGCGCCGCCACCCACAGGCAATACGGGACGGTATCGGCGCAAGTAATTTGATCGCCATTGCCGAGGATTTCCGCCGCCGTGAATTCCCATTCATCCAGCGCGATTTGACTGGCCCGCTCGATGCCTTGCCGGACAGCGCAGTCAGGCGTTTGATCGAGTACAACCGAAAGCAGCGTTTCCGGTGCTGCCGAATGTCCAGTGTTATTCCATTGCCATGCCCAGCCTGCGGCAACCGCCACGGCAATCGCGCCGGCGATCCCTTCGGGATGACAGTGCGTGACGGCGGCGGACAAGCGTGCTTGCTCGACGACCCTGTCGAGATCATCGGCGAAATAGGCACCCAGTGGTGCGACGCGCATCGCGCTGCCATTGCCGAGTGAACCTGCACCGTCAAACAAATTGCTTGCACCTTCGCGCCAAGGTCGCCCTTGATTGATCTCGCTGAGCAGCGTGTGCATGCCTGCGCCGTAACCGCGATAGGGATCGGCGGCGAAGCGCGCGGCGAACTCCGCCGCGAGCGCGTCTTGATCGACATGGCCATACGTTTCGAGTACTTCCGACAGCGCCAAGGCCATTTCCGTATCGTCGGTGTACTTCCACGGTCCCGGCGGCAACTCCCGCGTCGCAAGCGTATCCCCCATCGCCACCGGCCCAAAGAATCGTTGCCCAAAACCATCACCAATCGAGAGTCCATCAAGTGATAGACGGAGGCGTTCCATTCGCTGGCCATGATCGGCGGGTAGTGGCGAAGTGTGGTTCATGAAATTGCGCCTCAAATCATTGTCGTCACGGTCGAAACTATCGTAACATGACACGCAGGCTCACCAATAAGGTTCACCCATGTATATTTCTTCTCGTACACCCGAAGGAGATCCCGCGCATTGCGCAATCTGTGGGGCGGAGAGCTTACTCGAGCCGTCTTATCCGGCGGGCGATACCATCTGCCCCAACTGCGGCGCGTTACTATGGACGCTGCGTGATCTCGTGAGCAAGCATACGGAGATTTCGCCAACGGCGTTAACGCTTGAAACGAACATTGACGACTTGGGCCAAGACTCGCTCGAAATCGTGGAACTGGTGATGGAGTTGGAGGAAGCATTCGGTGTGAATATCCCTGACGATATTGCCGAAAGGTTTCAATCCGTCGGGGACCTTCTGCGGTTTCTCCGTGAGGCGAAGCGAAAGCAAGACGAGGAGTAACTACTTATACAACGGCCCAATCTCCACCGGTTTCACATCCAAATAAACATTCTGCACCGTCGCGTCTTCGCCGCCGAAGGCACCGGTGGACCAGGCGATGGTGTCTTTGCCGCGCGAGAGACGAAACTCAAAACCTGGTACCGCGCGCCGCTGCGCCGCATGGCCATCGAAGGCGAGACCAATGCCGACACTATCCTGCGTATCCAGCAACCGCACGAGCATATCGATGAGCGTCGTGTTGCCGAGAATGTCGTTGGAAAAGAGTGGCACTTTGTAGTACGGATCGAACTTTGGACTGTTGGGATCGATGCGATCGCCACCGAGTTTCTCAGGCGACGGAGCGATGACGAGCGTTTTGAGATCGAGTCGGTCGCCCCGATCGAGATAGCTGAGCTTCACGCCTGACCAGTTAAAGCGGGGTTCCTTTGGATCCTGCTTGGCGGCCGAGGCATCAATGAGAATCGCTCCTTTGTAGCCGACGATGCGCACATCGTTGTCGCGAATCACTAGCGCTGTGTTTTCATCGATCCCCAGGCCATACTTGAAGCCCTGCGCACGCATCACCACCAGCGACCGCGCAAATCTTCCGCGAATTAGACAGTGCTGATCGATGAACCAATCGGGCTGCATCACGCCCAGGCCGTAGTCGATCTCCGTTCCCATCCGCACACCATCGATGAGCGTTGGCAGCACAAACTCCGCGTCGCGATAGGCGATGCGACTCATGACCGCCGCGCCGGCGCTGGTGCCAGCAATCACACCACCGCGTTGATATAGTTCGAGTATCGCCTGCAAGACTTCGTTCGGCTTGCCGTCAGGCGTGCGCAGCGCGGCGAGAATGCGTGCCTGCTCGCCGCCCGTGAAGAAGACTCCTTGTGAAGCTTGCACGAGCTTGGCGATGTCCGCCAGGCTGGCTGCTTCGCCATCGTCGAAAGGTTTTGCACCAGGAGCGAGCAGCGGGCCGAGCACGGCGTCGGCTCCGAAGCGTTTGAGCGCGTTGGCATTGCGTAGCGCGGCACGTTGCGGATTGCTGCTAGCGGTGCCGAAGACAACGATGCGGGGATTCTTGGGGCGCTGGCCGGTGGTGGCGCGTCCAAACTCCTGCGCCAGCAGCACAATCTCTTCCCAAATCGGCGGATCGTCAAACCGCATCCCGCCGCCCACGATCACGAGCGAACCTTTCGGAGGCGCGTTTTGCCATTCGATCAGCGAAGGCTGTTCCGCGGCGAGCAGAGCGACGCTCTCCCACCGCCAAGCCGACACCAACAAAAGCAGCAGCGACAAATGCCGCCAGCGAAAGCGAATTAATAGATTCATATTAGTTCATACCGACAAAACGCGTGAGGGTTGCGACTGGCATTCTCATTGCCGAGAATTATAGTAGGTCCGTGAACCATCGGTCGTGTTGGGCTGTCTTTTATCCCAATCAAAATCGCGCCCAATACTTAACTCAGGACTCCTCTCCCATGCCTAAACTCAATCAGATTATCGCTTTGCAAGCCAGCAAGAAGGCGCACGCTAAAGACGCGCTGACGGAAGCGTATCATCTGCTGCAAAAGCCCGATTTGCTGACCGGCATCGCTCGCAACTATAAACCCAAGGACGAACTGGGCGAAACTCTCCCTTCGGAAACGAAATTGGTACAGGCTAAAGTCAAGGAACTCATTGGACGAGTAACCGTGCAACTTGCCGAAATGATCGACGTCGTTGCCACGCAAGATATCGCGAATTGCGACGCCCGGGCCGATGTCGTGGTCGATGGCAATATCTTGGCGGCGAGGATTCCGGTCACGCATTTGCTGTTTTTGGAAAAGCAACTCACCGACCTGCATACTTTTGTCGAGAAGTTGCCGGTGCTGGATCCGGCGGAGCGATGGGAGTTCAACGCCGCGCAAGACTGCTTCGCGTCGGAGCCTTATCAATCCAATCGCACTAAAAAAGTACCGAAGAATCACGTCAAGTACGATGCCACCAAGGAACATCCCGCCCAGGTCGAGATGTACATGGAAGACGTAACCGTAGGTGTCTGGACGGCGATCAAATACAGCGGCGCGATTCCGGCGACCGAAAAGAACGCCATGTTGGAGCGCGTGCGCAAACTGCAAGATGCCGTGAAGATGGCGCGCGAAACGGCCAACGGTATGGAGGTAGAAAGGCAAAAGATCGGTGAAGGACTCTTGTCGTTCATCTTCGACGGCAAGTAGCTATAATGAAGCAAGCTCGTAGGAGTGCAAGCTGAGACTCAAGTTTAAGTTGATACGTCCCACAGTGGAGGTGCAATTCCTCTCCCGACCACTTCGACATCCAACTCGGTCGGGTAGCCCAACTAGCAGAGGCAGGACTCAAACTCAGATTATCACTCCAGATTGAGGATTCGTGCTGATCGTCGGATCGAATTCCCGTCCCAAATGCCCGCATGGTGCGAGTTCAATTCTCGCCTTCCCCTCTCGATAGCAGGTTTGCCTCGGGGAAGTAGCTCAAAGGTAGAGCAGTGCGGCTTGATAATTGAGGTTCGGGATTAAACGGAAGTTGCCGACGTGCACACACCAGCACAACACCGCCCCGGCCGATGGGTATTCGGTCGGGGCATTTTTGTGCAAGGACGACTCAAATGAACAACGACACGCGCGATCGTTTCCTCGGTTGCTTGCTGGGATTGGCATGCGGCGATGCGGTGGGGACGACCGTGGAGTTCTCGCGGCCGGGGACATTCAAGCCGGTGACCGATATGGTCGGCGGTGGGCCGTTTGGTTTGAAACCAGGGCAATGGACCGATGATACCTCGATGGCGCTCTGCCTGGCGGAAAGTTTGATCGAAAAGCAGGGCTTTGATCCGGTCGATCAGCTCGAGCGGTATGTCCGTTGGTGGCGCGAAGGACACTTCAGCAGCACGGGGAAGTGTTTTGATATCGGCAATACGACGCGCTACGCGCTGAGCGAGTTCATGCAAACAAAGGCTCCCTATTGTGGCCAAACGCACGAGCGTTCCGCCGGCAATGGTTCGCTGATGCGTTTGGCACCGGTGCCGATGTTCTTCGCGAACGATCCGCGCGTCGCGATCGAGCGCGCTGGCGATAGTTCGCGGACCACGCATGGTGCCACCAACGCCGTCGCTGCCTGCCACTACTATGCTGGTTTGATCGTCGGGGCGCTTAATGGCGCTTCGAAAGCGGAATTGCTCGACGTAGTCTATTCGCCTGTCGTCGGCATTTGGGATGAGCAACCCTTATCAGCCGACGTCGCCAACGTGGCGGCGGGTTCGTTTCGCGTCAAGCAACCGCCGGCGATTCAGGGCACAGGCTACGTTGTTGATGCGCTGGAAGCGGCGCTCTGGGCGTTTTACCACAGCACCGATTTTCGCCACGGCTGTTTGCTGGCGGTAAACCTGGGGGACGACGCCGATACCACCGCCGCCATCTATGGACAGATCGCCGGTGCCTATTACGGGCGGCCAGGTTTGCCCAGCGCCTGGTGCGAAAAACTGGCGATGCGTGATGAGATCATCAGACTAGCCAATGGCTTGTATGCGGCCGCGACCAAAGTCTAGCCACAGCTAGTCCAGCCCCACATCATTGCTCGGCTTCTTGATCATGTCCGGACCTTTGCCGACAACCTTTTCATACGTCCCGTCGCCGGACTTCACATACTTGGTGAAGCCTTGGCGTTCGAGCTTTTTGTCATCGTGAGCGACTTTGCCCATCGCTGAATCGGACCATTTCCCCCCGACAGCCGGTGCGGTGTAAACTCGCCGCACTGGCACGCCTGTATCGGGATGCTTGGTGTAGGGGTCGTCCGCCATCATTTGAAACAGTTCAAATTGCTCGCCCCCTTCACCGTCAGGCAGGACTTCCTCGTATTGATAAATCGGCATTTTCGCTGGCTCCGCAAATGGGTCTCTACTTCGAGACTACGGCGAATCCCACGAAAATCAAGTGGGCGCTTACTCTTCCGCCCATTTGTACGGCTGCACTCCGTAGCGATTGATGAACTGGTCCAACGCGGGTGTGGCTTTGCGGCGCTGTTCCGCGATCACCAAAGCGTTCCGGAAGCGACCCAGGCTGAGATAGGCGGTGTAGTCGGCAGGGATTTCAACCCCCAGATCGCCGAAATAGGTGCGACCCGCGAGGAAGGCCTGCTTCTCAGGGCTTTCCGGAATTTTCTCGACCCAATCGGATTCGGACACCGGCCCCGCCGCCAGTTTTTGCAGCACGGCGCGCTGCGACTGGGTAATCAACTCGATCCGCCCCATCATCACGCGCGTGATGTCCGGCTCGCCTGTGATCCGCAGAGGCAGATAGTGGTCGGTCCAGCATCGCGGCACGACGAAGAACAGGCGCAAGCCCGGCGATTGAAAGTATGCGCGCTGCCAGGTGGTCAGCATGGCGGTCGCTTCGTCGTCATAGAGGCCATCCTTCACCAAGGCCGCGTGCATCGCTTCGCGGAGCGCCTGCATATTCTTTGTGGCGTAATCGCCGGGGCTGAATTTGTAGCTGCAAGTACCGACCACACGCTGCGGATCGCTGTTGACGGTCAAGGGATCAAGCGTACGAAACGCCACCTGGCCGTCAGCCCGAATTTCGGCCAACCAAACCGCAGGCACAAGGGCTTCGGTCTTGCAGAGGGCCTGGGCAAAGTTCGCACGAATCGTCAACGTCTCAAGCTTACGATCGGTCGCCACTTGCAGCGGTGCAGGCTGATTGGCCACGCCGCGATAGAACAAATACCGCTCGCTCTCCGTCACCGGTTCCCCCTCGGGAACGGGCTTCCCGGCCACCGAGACATCGACCGCATTCACCTTGCGCGGGGCGGTCCAAACTTGCTCGTCGGTTTCCGGCCCGGCCTGTTGGGTGTTGAGTCGCACATCCTTCCAGGCGAGTCCCCCCTTGGTTTGCGGCGAGAGCGCGCCAAAGTTAAAGCTGTTGTCTTCCAGTCCCGGCAGTTTCGCTTTGGCGTAGGGATAGAACTCCGTCAGCCATCCACCGCGAAAGAGCACATCCACATCGACCGTCTTCGGCAAGCTGCCATCGGCGGCGGGATAGAAGTACAGCACCGGCGTTTCCAGGCGCATCGTCACGCGTGGATGTTGGCGGGGCGCGCCTTTTTGTCGATAGATCCAATGGTCTTTGGTTAGAAACGGCCGATTCAAAACCAGCGGCGCCAGATTATGGACAAAACTTGGCACGGGTTCGTCGTCGATGTTGATGCCGGGTAGTTCGCGTCCTTCGTCGTTTTGCAGCGCGGTGAAGGTGCCCCATTCATGCACGATGAATGTGGAAGGTTCGGTTGATAGTGCTGGTGTGCACCAAATCGCCAATAGGATCACCAGCCAACTCATTCGCCACGTAACCATGGGAATCTCTCCGGAATACGATGGCCGATCCGACCGGCGTTTGAAGATCGCCGCGAATGCCTGTCGGCCTGTTCCCAAATGTACTCGCCGCCTAAAAACGGCAGAAATTGTTTTCCGCACAGTGTACAATGGTTATTGTTGTTATTAACTGCCAGCTCAGAACGGGGAGTTGTGCGCATGGCTGAATACCTTTCCCTCTCCACCGATCAACTCGCGGCGCTGGTTGAGCTCTCGCGGCAGGGGAGTTTACGCGCGGCGGCGGAAGCGCTCTTCATCACCGAGCAAGGCCTGCGGAGTCGCTTGCTGGCCCTGGAGGAACGGCTGGGGGTGGAACTCTATCGCAAGAGTCGCGGTATCCGCAAAGTGACGCCGCTCACGCCGGCCGGCCAACGCTTGCTCCCACGCGCGCTCGATTTGCTGGAACGCGTGGGGGAATTGCATGACTTGGTTTCCGATTCCGATCGCATCCGCGAGATCCACGTCGTTGCGAGTCATTATTTGCTGGCATATGTTCTGATCGACGCCGTGCGGCGCTTTCATGTGGCGCAGCCGAACATTCGCGTGCGACTGAGCGCTCGCACGGAACATCAGATCGAACAGGCGTTGCTCACCGATCCCGAGATCGCGCTGGGCGTGGCGGCGCCTTACGAGTTCTCCCCCGAACTGATCTATACGCATCTCTTTTCCATGCCTTGGAGTGTCATCACGCCGCGCAAGCATCGGCTCGCGAAGGCGAAAAGTGTGTTGCTCTCGCAATTGACGGACGAACCGCTGATCCTGTACGAGCGTGGCTCGACGGGACGACAGCATGTGGTGGATGCTTTCGCCCAAGCCGGCTTGTCGCCGCGCGTCGAACTGGAAGCGACCAATACCGACCTGATTGTGCGGATGGTCGAGGCGGAGTTAGGGATTTCCATCGTGCCCTTGTTGCCTACCGGCGCGGTCACGCGGGGACGAAAGGTCGCCATTGTGCCGCTAGGGAAAGTGCCGCGGCCCATCGATAGCGGACTATTGTGGCGAAAGGGGGAGCAACTCTCCGCGCCGTGTCGCCGATTTGTCGAGTTCGTGCAGGCGGAATTCCGCGTTTAGCCCCCGTATTTGCCGCATTTCAGCCAAGTCTCGCAACCGCTTTCCCCTTGTCCTTTCGCCTCGTTCCACTATGCTTGGCAATGCGTGCCATTGGCCTGCGGGCTATCCCGGCGGCGCGCCCCGACCTTTATGGAAGTCTCGCAATGTTTTGGATTTACGTCGCTTTCATCGCCTTTGTGCTGTTCATGCTCGTGCTCGATTTGGGCGTGCTGCATCGCAAAGCACATGTAGTGGGGGTGAAGGAAGCGCTGGCCTGGTCGGCGGTTGTCATCGTGATGGGGCTGGCGTTTGCGATTGTCATTTATTTTGCCTACGACCAGCATTGGATGGGGTTGGGGCTGGCCGGAGATCCCATCGACGCAATGATCCAAGGGGAAAGCGGCCAACTCGTCCGCCCTGTGATTTCTGGCGGGACAGCGGCGGTGCGCTACATTACCGCCTATGTCGTGGAAAAATCGCTGTCGGTCGACAATATCTTCGTGATGGTGATGATTTTTCGGTTCTTTGGCACGCCGCCGATCTATCAACATCGTGTCTTGTTTTGGGGCATTCTCGGCGCGCTGATGATGCGCGGTGCCATGATCGCGGTGGGAGCTTCGTTGATCGCGAAGTTTGACTGGCTGCTGTATTTCTTCGGTGCGTTTTTGATCTTCACCGCTTACAAGATGCTCTTCATGGATTCGGAGGACGCCGATCCGACGAACAATATGGTGGTGCGTCTAACGCGCAGGATGTTTCCGGTCACCGATCGCTACCATGGCAAGAACTTTGTGATCCGTGCCAGTAGCGAAGCGGCAAGTATGCCCGCCACGCCGGATGGACCGCCGCAAACCGATCGTGCCATGGAACGGGTGAAAGTCGGCACATTGATGCTCACGCCGCTAGCGATCGCGCTGGTAATCGTCGAGACCACCGACCTGATCTTTGCGGTCGATTCCATCCCCGCCGTGTTCGCCGTGACGGCCGATCCGTTTCTAGTCTTCACCAGCAACGTCTTTGCCATTCTCGGCTTGCGAGCACTCTACTTCGCCTTGGGTGGGATGATGGATAAGTTCCGCTATCTGAAAGTCTCGCTGGCGTTCATCTTGGCGTTCGTCGGCACGAAAATGCTGGCCGCACATCAGCTGATTCATTGGATTGGGGACGAGTACAAACATCTGCTGAGTTTCATCATGCTCGGCGTGATTATGGCCATCCTGGCCATCGGCATGATCGCCTCACTCATCGTCGACGCCCGCCATCCCAAACGGGAAGGCGAAGTCGAGGAAGCGATCGAGAAGCTGCATTGAACCTGATCGTTGTGATTGGGCACTATCCGTGCCCCAGGTGTGCTATTTTTCGCTGAGCAGCTCTTCGATCTTTTCCGCGAGTTCATCGGGCAGGCCGTCCCAGTCGTAACGCACTTTGCCGGCGCGGTCGATTAGGCGATAGTGCGGGACGGCGGCGTTGAGACCAAACGCTTCCATCGATTCGGAACTCGGTCCATCCTTGCTCAGCAAATGATCGAACTGCGCGTTGTTCATGGCCAGGAATTCCTGCACCGTCGCTAGTTCGTCGGGATCGTCGAGCGAGACGGAAATGGCGGCCAGGCCTTGTGCGCGGTATTTCTGGGCGAGTTCGACGGTGTGCGGAAAGCTTTCCACGCACGGCCCGCACCAGGTCGCCCAGAAATCGACGAGAATCACTTCGCCTTGGTGTTTGGCGACGAGCGCGTCGTACTCCGGCACACTGCCGACTGTGACGGCGGGTAGATTCGCGGGCACCTTGACCGGTCCGCCCAAAGGCTTTGACTCCGTTTCGCAACCGACCAACAGCGCCATACAACTCGCCAGTACCAACATCCGCCACATGCGAAAAGCTCCCTTTAAATAAAAACGCCGACGAGACAAAAGTGTCTCGCCGGCGATTGAAATCAAACCACGTGTCGCAGCGCGACTAGTTCTTGATCTTGATGCCGCAACCGATGGGGCGAGTCTTGGAGACGGGTACTTCCTTGCCAGCGAGTACGGCGTCCACAGCGTTGACGAGGTACGACTTGGAAGCCTTTTCGGCGACCATCGAATCGTCGAACGAACCCATGTAAGCGATTTTGCGATCACCATCGAGCACGAAGATGTGCGGAGTGTTGGTCGCGCCATAGGCCTTGGCCGTCGAGCCAGCCTCATCGAAGGCATAGGGATAGTTGAAGCCCTTCTCTTCGGCGCGTTGCTTCATCTTTTCCAGATCTTCGCCGGTGTTGACGTTGATGGCGATGAACTTCACGCCTTTGTCGGCATACTTCTTGTTGAATTCGACGAAGCGATCTTCATACGCGATAGCAGCGGGACAGTTGTTGCAAGTGAAGCAAACCACGACGGCTTTGGCATCCTTGGCGGCAGGCAGGGAAACTTCCTTGCCATCGACGGTCGGAATTCCCTTGAACTCAGGGGCTTTATCCCCGACCTTTACTTCAGCGCGGGCGGCCGTAACCGACAGCATGGCCAAAGCGGCGACTGCGAGCGTGAGAACGTGCTTGCGAAGCATTATCCATCTCCTTGAGGCATAGAACGGGAGCGAACGTGTGCCGCCCACAAAAAACGGCACTGGCGACGAAGATTGCCTTCGCGACGCCTAATTGAAACCACAAAACCAGCGAATCAACTTCGCGGGATTGAAGACCGGGCGGGAAACCGAGGCAGGCCAAGTATTGGGAAAAACGCACCAGCAATGGCCCTTATTTTAAGAAAGAGGGGCCGCGAGTCAAGCAAATCCAGCACAATCCGACCCGCGTCTGGGAATGTTACGCAGAGGGCGGGCGGATGGTTCGGGGGAAAATAATCAGCGGTGGGGCAGACATTCCTCAGTACTTCCCACTTTCATCGTTTTCTGGCTGGCGGTAGTTGGCTTGGGGTTGGGAAGTAGGCGGGGTTGCTGAG
>JBGSHH010000642.1:0-5870 GCA_041752355.1 Pirellulaceae bacterium
CCGCCGCACAAATCTGCTCGACTTCATGGCCGACGATGTTCGTCGGTCACGAACGGAACTGGTAGGCGAGGAACGCCAAAAGTTTGATCGTTACCTCGAAGCATTTGAGACTCTACACAACCGACAAAGTGAACTGGTCGCGAAAGCTGAGGAACTCAAGAAGGTCGTTCCCAAGCTCGGTGAGAAGGCGACCACCAGTATCTCTAGTTTGATACTCGAAGCGCAGTTCGAAATCGCAGGCGCGGCACTCGTGGCTGGGTTGACGAACGTTATCACGTTGGCGAGTGGTGGCGGCGGTCAGCAGTTCGGAAAGTTTCCCGAGTTCAACATTCCCGATCTGCATGGTATCGGTCACGGAAATGCTTATGGTAGAGAATCTTCGGAGGACTGCTTCGTGGAGTTGCGGCGCTTTCATACCAAGCTTATCGCCGAACTAGTTGCTAAGCTGCAAAGTACGCCTGAAGGTTCGGGCACGATGCTGGACAACACGCTGATCGTCTATCTAAGTGATTCCGGAGAGGGGCATCACCCCAGCCTCTACGAATGGCCGGTGGTGTTAATTGGGAATCTCGGCGGCAAACTCAAGTCCGCGGGACGCTATTTGCAGTTCCCCAACTACGGGACCAAGAATCACCGCACGATGGCCAATCTTTATTGCTCCTTCCTGCACGTGGTTGGCAAGCCGCGCGACAAATTCGGCGTACCCGATCCTGGCCTGCGGGACATAGATCAATCGGGTGTCGTAGCAGAACTTCTGGCATAGGCGTGAGCTTACTCGGAGAGGAATATGTTTCGGTCGGCCTAACGCATTGCTTTCAGATTTCCTCGTTCGTAGCGCAACAAATGCACCCGTCCGCTGGCCTCACCAACGGTGATCGTTTTGCCGTCAGGTGAGATGCCAACTGCTGTCAATTCGTAGCCATCACCTTCTTCAGTATCCGTTTCGACGCTGCGGCTTTCGGGGGCGATGCGCCACCTCGCGACTTCCTTCCAGGTGTCGAGCCGTAGTAAATGCACGTTGGCGTCATACGAAACAGCGGCCGCCAGCTTAGCTTGTGGAGCAAAGGCGGCGCGCACATTGACCTCCTTAAGATCGACTCCGGCGACGAGTTCGCCTGTGACTAGGTTCCACGTGCGCAGATACCCACACATCGTGCTGCCGCCGACGCCCGACAAAAATCGCTGATTGCGGCCGTAGATAACGCTCTGTTCGTCATTCAATCGCTCGCTGCGCTGCAGCCGAAGCACCTTTTCTCCGGTTTCGATATCGACGACAAAGATCGTTCCGTCGTATTTTACTTGCACCACGATTTGCGAGTCAGAAACAGCGCCCACAATTCCGCGCGCTGGATTTGTTTTGTCGACTACAGGAAACTTGCGCAAGCATGCTTTGGACTTCAGGTCCCACACCTCGATGATGCCTGCATAGAATTCCAGCACGACCCACCGCTCGCCCAGCAGTTGCGTACCTGCCATCACACCCGGATACTCAGGTTGTTTGCTGAGACGCCAGGCGTCGAACAAGACCAGTTCGGGACTTTCTCGCATGAGCATCAGGCCATCTCCCGATGCGTTCGGTTGCACGCGATGCTGCTCCTCGGGAGTGTTCAGTCGCTTTACCCTTTTGATGCCGCTGGGCCCAGCCTCCCACAGCGTGAAACCGGGTTGAGAACTGAGGAGCGATTTGGTGAGAAACCGATTGTCAGGGAGCCAGAACTCGACGATGAACATCTCGCGCAACTGCTGCGTCGCGACATGCTGACCCGTCGCCAGGTCCCACAATCGCAACTCTTCGTCAGCGCTGGAAAGCGCCCAACGGCCGTCAGGCGACGTCGAAAGATGCATCACCTGACTGTGATGATCGTCGCTGCGCGGTTGGGGCGGCTCGGCTTTGACCTTGATCTCTTCATAGGGGAGCGTTCCCAAAAAGGTCAGCGGCGACGATTCCGGCCAGCGCGCTGGAGAAAGTTCGAGATCGTAGGCGATCGCCGTCGAGTTCGCCGTCTGCACGCCGCGTTCGGCCGCCAGCGCAAGCGCGTCGGCCAGGAAGAACTCAGCATAAGAATGAGTCGCGAGCGCCGCCTTCACGCTTTGTTTTTTTCGGTCGTCTTGCCAGTTGACTTCAACCGTGTCCGTATCATACGACTTGACGCCACAATCGGTAGCAAACGGATTGATCGGCTTGTGCTCCAGATCGGCGGCGAGATAGGCGTCAAACTGGTCCCGCGTGGGAATCTGCCCCACCCAGATCGAGGCAAACCCTTTCTTTCGCTTGAGCATTTGTACGCGCCCCTAAAACCGCCGCCACGCATGATGCGCGACGGGGCACCATGATTGCTGCGATTCTAGAGGATTCACTTAGTGGCGAAAACCGCTTGGACACCGGGACCGAATGCCTTGAGCCGACCTCCCAGTCTCAGATGGGCTGACGTTGACGAAGAGCAGAGAGCCTTTTGGTAAGGGGCATGGTAGCTACCTGCCGATCCTCGGAATGAACCTGCCCGTCGTCGCCTTGTAGTCCCGGTACTGCTGTCCAAACCGCTCGATTAACATCTGCTCTTCTTTCGGTGTGCGAATAGCGAGCAGTGCCAGGACCGCCACGCTGCTGACGCCAATAAACCAGTTGGCGGTCAACAAAGTCACCGAGCTCATGAGCAGGGCCGCCGTCACGTAAAAGGGGTGGCGCACCCAGCGATACGGACCATGCGTGACCAACGTGGCTTCGGCCCTGGTGACCACGGTGTCGGTAAGGTTCTTGCCCAGGCTCGATAGCGTCCAGTACATCAGCAGCGAACAGAGAACCCCCGTGCCGACGCCAATCCAGCGCAGCCATGTTGGCAGCGGCATGGCTGCCCACAGGAAGTACATCGGGAAGATGAGGTAGCCGAAGGTGCTGATCCAGAGAACTAGACCAGCCAATCTCAGAATGGTAGCGAAAAAGTAGCCTTCATCCCGGTGGGAAATCTTCTCGTTTGATTTCGCCGCTTGGAGTCGGTGATATACGGTAACCGCCATCGTGAGGACGATCACGAGGACCAGAGCGATGCGGAAGGAGTTTTCAGTTGGCATCAGCGCAACTCCGCCTTCAGTTCTTTGTCGAGGATAGCAGCCAGCTCGCGCAGCAGCGCAGCACCATCGCCTCGGAAGGCGCTGCCGTGCTGGCAAGCGAGCGTTGTGGGATTGAGCGCTGCCAGACACTCCAAGATCATGCCCGTCTTGGTGGAATGTGCGAAGTAGTCCAGCGGCTTGCGCATCGCTTCGCTGGCCGTGAGGATTTCGGACTCGGTGACGGGTGGGGTTTCTGCGCCGGGCTGGGTGAAGAGGTCGCCGCACAGCAAGGTCTTGGTCGTCTGGTCGAACAACACGCCGCAGTCCCAGCCGTGCGGAACATGCGGCGTATCCATCCACTTCCACGACTTCTGTCCGGTTGAAAACGTCTCGCCATCGGCCAGACCTCGGCCTGTGCGGTTAGCATGATCGTTGAGCGATGTCATCACGCCGACGTGGCTGGCGAACGGAACAGCGTGCGGGGCAGCCGCCAGAAACTCGTTGATTGCACCGGCTTCATCGCCCTCGAAGTGGGAGTAGCCGATGTGCCGGATTCTGTCGAGCGGGATAACCTTCGAGATCGCTTCGGACACGAATGGAAACCACTTCCGCCATCCCGTGTGGAAGACCATCGGCTCATCGTCAACGACGAGGTACTGACTGAGGTTAAACCCACCAGCGATGGCGTCGATCCGCAGAGGTGTATTGATGCGGTAAATCCCTGGGGCCACTTCGTCGATTCGCGTGCCGGTGTGCGGGTTGGTGAGCATTGTTTGTCTCCTGAGAAAGTTATCTGTCCTTGCCCCGCCACGACAGCTTCCTGAACACCGGCTGCGGGCCTGCCCAACGCTTGCTACCGATCAGCTTCTCGCCGCTGTCGTAATACGCACGAAACGACAGTAAATCGACGTTCTTCCATGACGACAACGCCTCGCCGTTGCTTGTCTTGAAATCCTGCGGTTCCAGCGTGGCGCTCTGAGTTTCCTTGCCGTTGAGCGTCACGAGCGCAAAGAATTCCCGCTGTTTGCCCCGGTATTGCCGAAAGAAGTTCTCCGTCAACACGATCACCAGTTCGTTTGGCTGCTCGGCTTGGACCTCGACCGTGAGCCGCTGCCCTGGTTGCCCTTGCCACTTCGGGTCGGTCAATTTCCTGGTCGAGAACTCCCAATGGTGCGGGTTGTCCGGCGACAGCGTGTACCAATCCCGCCAGCCGTGGGCAAAGTCGTCAATCACCGGGTCAGCCTTGTCGGTGGCGATTGCGCCGTTGGCAGCGACATCCTTGGGAGCGACGGTGTGCAGCATCGAACTGAGTGCGAACTGCTCGGTCGGTCGAGCGTGCGGCTCTGACTCGGACTTCTTCGATGCGTAAACGACATTAGCGAAGGCGAAGAGTGGCTGATCCACGCTAAAGATCGGCAACTTGCCGGTCCATATGTTACCCGACTGCTTTGCTTCCGCTGACCTCCAGAATCTCGCTCTCGGATCGGGATCGATCGAGTAGTAAATGTGGACCCCGGCCACGTCTTGCGAAGAATCCGGCCTGACCTCGAGCAGCGGGACGTGATCGTTCGTCGCGAAGATCAAATGTGTTTCCGGCGTCTTCGGGAAGGTGAAGTCCCCCTTGAGATTCTGATCGAACCAGAGTGGCCTTGTGACGGCGAACTCTGGCGTGAACCGATGGTTCATGTGCGGCGTGAAGGCGTACCGCATGTTCTTGTGCGGGATCAGTTCCCCGGTGCGGTAAGTGTCGTCCATAATACCGTGGAAGTCGTTCGTTGCACCCAGCCAGAGCAGCGGTGCAGTGATGTTTGGGGCGTAGGACTCGAAGCCGAGGGTCGCATCGAACAGCTTCACGTCGCCGTTGGGCATCTGCGCCTTATGTTGCGGGAGCAACGGCCAGGGCTGCGTGCGGAATCCCGAACCGCCGACTGACGGCGCAGCGGCTTTCACCCGATTGTCGCTCCCAGCAACATAGATTGTAAGATTTCCGCCCATCGAGTGGCCGTACACACCGAGCTTGTCGGGATCGACTTCGGGCTGCTGCTCCAGAAACGTCAGGCCCCGTCTGGCTCCCAGCGTGAGCAAGTACCAGTTGTTGTTCCGGGGTGAATCGAACGGATCGAGGTACTTCTCGCCGGGTTTCAGGTTGAAGTACCCCGGCACGTTTTGTTGTGTGGGATCAACGGCTCCCCAATCAGTGTTTGGCTCGCCTTTGGTGGCCTGTTCCATCTCTCGACCACCCCAATTGATCGAGAGACAGGGGTAACCACGCTGGGCATAGAACTCTACTTCATTCAAGAACGCACGCTGCCCGCCGCCATGCAGGTGTAGCAAGGCGGGCTGCTTCGTCGCAATCTTTGGGAAGGCATAGAACGCGGCCATGCGAGCCGGTTTGTCTTTGAACGTGCCGATGTGAAAGGTGACGACGCGATAAACAATCCCGTCCTTGTCCCACTCCCGCACCACCTTGGCGTCGAGCGGGTCTTTCCTGGGATCAAAGTCAGCAAAAAGTTCTATTACCGTGGCGGGAGCTTTCGGCTCGTCGCCGAGAACGAGGGCAGGCAAGAAGCATGCGATGCCGATCAGGATATACTGATTCACGTTGTTTGTCCTCCTTATCTCACACCCAGCCAACTGGCGGCAGGCTGCCGAGATTAGAATCGACGGCAGCCTGCCCGACTACCCGTTTGGACCAAGGGCGATGTTGAGAATGGGGCGAAATTAACGACCGACGCAGAGGAAACCTTTTCGGCATGGCCGTCATATTGTCCTGGGCGAGTTCGACAATACAAGGGAACATCGAAATGATTCGTTGCGCAACT
>JBGSHH010000643.1:0-6254 GCA_041752355.1 Pirellulaceae bacterium
TCTCCGCCAACTTCACTTTCGCCAAATAAATGCTTGTCTTCCCTTCGTGACTGCTGTAGTAGCTGACCCAGAGCAGGTCATCGTGCCAGACGAGTCCGGGATAGCTGGTGTCGCCGCCGGAAGGCAATTGGGCGAGTTCCACGAGTTTCGCCCGTTTTACATCCAGCCAACAGATGCTCGTATGCACTTGGGGTTGATAGATGCGACCTGCGGCGATGAACTGGCCACTGGGGAGTCGCAACAAGCTGGGACCGCCCAACGCTTGATCGAGTTCGCGCCACATCCAATCCTGATACGGTGGCGACGCGGTGCCAAGCTGCGCGATGTTGGGCTTCTCGCAACGCAGCACACAATAATCCGTGTCGTCGGCGTCCCAAGCCAAGGCCGATTCATTGGGATATTCGTTCTTCACATTGAGTCGCTCGACGAAGGTCTTGAACTCGCGGGCGTCGTCGCTGCGGTAGAGCCGTACTTGCCGCGGGCCATGCGTGGCGTAGCCGATGTTGTACGCGATGTCTTTGTGCCACGATGTGCGCCAGAGCCAGAAGTTTGGCTCGCCAATCTTAAAGGGACCCTCCAACTGTTCGCCATCCTTGGAAAAGTAGGCGAGCGATTGATGTTTGATTTTTGCATCGTCTGGCGTCCAAACGACGGAGGAGATCATCAATTCGCCGCGCGGGGTGATGCTTAATTTGGCATCGCGCAGGTCGCCGACATCGCTCGTGATGAGTGCGGTCGATTTCCACTTCTGGCCATCGACACTGGTGAGCAATCGTAGTTTTCCATCCAGCGAGACGTGCGTCTTTGCTTCGCGAAAGATGCAGTAAAAGCGATCTTGCCACCGAATCAAATCGGTGAAGGCGTTATGCGGCGCGGCCTCCCAGATCTTTTCGACCGAGACAATTTTCGCTGTGAGCGGTGCTGCATCTTCCGCTTGGGAATCCACGGGCGCTAGGAGCGATAACGCCACGAGTACGATCGATGTCAACGCGAGACGTAGCATGGAGTAATCCTTTCGCAGACGGCGTGTTAACAGGTGGCAAGAAACAAACAAGGGAGGCGAATGACTCGCCTCCCCGTTGGCTCCGAGCAGGGAAAACTACTTGTAATCCGCTTCGCTCAAGACGTAGCCTGGAACATAGGCCGCACCGGTGACTTTGACATCAACATGGCGCGGCGTCATTAGCTGCACGTAGACGTGGTAAGCAATGTCTTGCTTGAGCGGTTGGACGTGGCCATCGGCAAACGAGGTGATCGCCAGGCCGGAGTGAAAGCTCGAGGGACGCGCGGTGTCATTGTTGAGGGTAGCCGTGCGAACGTTGCCATTGATCTTGCGATCGATACTTTCGGTGCTGTGCCAAACGAAGACGGTCGCTTGCTTGTCGGCCGCCTGTGTTTGATTCTGGTTCGGATCCACGGCATTCCAGGTGCTGGCTTGCACATTCTCAGAAATCAGAATGGTGTTGGTCAAACCGTCTTTGAATTGCGTGCCGGTGATGAACGGACCACGAAGATTGGGCTGGGTTTTGTCCGGGAAATAATTGTGCATCACGCCATTGGCGATCGCTTCACCCGCCAAACCTTGATAGCCTGCATTGCCAACGTACGAATTGGCTGGGCCGCTGTTATTGTCTGGAGGATCGGTCGGGCACACGAACAAATCGACATAAGGAATGCTTTGCGTGCCCCCCAGCCAGGCATCATAAATATCTTGACGTTCGAGGTAGGGCATGACTTCGACACACCAAGAAGTCCGCACGTAATTGCTGCCAACTTGCATTTTGTTCGTATAGCCGGGGAAACGCTCCTTCTTGGTATCCATCATGATGCAACCCAGCGCCATCTGCCGCATGTTGTTCTTGCAGGTGTTTTGGCGCGCGGCTTCCACCGCCATGTTGACAGCCGGCAGAAGCAGGCCAATCAGAATGCCGATGATGGCGATGACCACCAACAGCTCCACCAACGTAAAGCCCCGAGTTTTGTGTTGCGACATGTCCCTGTTCCTTAGCAGATGTGCGAGAGCCGCGCGGCGAACGCCGTCCGTTCTGTATTGTCACCGATTGGCGCGGTAACGTCCAGCGCATGGGAGGGGGGATTCGGAAAAAAGAGCGCCAGCCGAAGCGGGCAATCGCACGTAAGCAGCATTGTCGATTGAGTATTTGCCGGACAATTCCGCGCCTGGCAGCGGTTTAGCAGTCCAACAGGGGCAGTAACTCGGTTATAATCCGGCTGGTCCGCAGGGTGTTCGGGTCTCGCCAGCTTCTGGGCGAGAACGATCAACAGGGAACTCCGGTGCAATTCCGGGACGGCCCCGCCGCTGTAACCGCGATCGATACGTATTGCCTTATCCTATGGCCATTGTGAAGGTTAGACACGAGATCGGGAGGTGCGCGAGGATGCTTAAAAGGCAGATCTCGCTAACGCTTCGGGTTGATCTCTAGCCGTTCGCGAGAAGGCGGCAATACGTTTGCGGAAGTCAGAAGACCTACCTACGCGGTTATCCGCCATCAGGCTTGCGAGGGCGAGTCGGCGGGAATGGCGCGCCTCGCGCGCTGGCTTTTTTTGCGCGCTTGGCATGGTTACCACCGATCCTCTTCCCGAATTCACATCACAACTCAGCCGTTCGAGTTGGAGCGGCTCGAGTTGGTCGGCTGGCATTGCCGCCAGTCTGGTAATTCATGGTGCGGCCGTGGCGGCGCTCGTGCTGGGAGCGTGGGCGAGCGGTTGGTGGCTACCAGGGCAATGGGAAACCGTCGCGCTACCGCGTTGCGTCAACTCGATTTCCGCCCGTCCTGCGTCCCCGCTGACAGTTTCGGCGCGTCCAGTGCCGCTGGAACTACTGGAAGATATCGAACCGGTCGAGCTCTCGCCGCCTTCCGAACCACCGATTGAACCATCGCACCAGCCTCCGCCGCAAGCGCGCACGATCGAGGCCAGCCTGGGTACGCTGCCACCTGCAGTGCGCGTCGCACCCACGAGCGACGCCTGGCGGTTGTCGGCGCATGACAGTGCCGCGCGTGAAGCGCGTCGTGAGCACAAGCATGCTCCGCCGCCCACCGCGCACGACGAACGATTGGCGCTCCCTCGTCGCCAGGTCGAACAAGTCGCCATCGCGACGACACAAACAAAAGTCGAGCCGAGGGCGGAAACGTCATCGCAAGCCAGCATGGCCTCCGCCGCCGCGCAAGGAGGCGAAGCCCCGCCTGCAGAAGTATTTAGTCCCGCGCCCGCTTATCCGCCCGACTTGCTGGCCGCCAAGATCGGGGGCGTCGTGAAGTTGAGGGTGCAAGTCGATGATGATGGCCGCGTGGTGAAAGCGAGCGTCCATCGCTCGAGTGGCTACGCGGCTTTTGATCGCGAAGCGCTGCTGGTGATGCGGCGCTGGCGGTTTGCGAAGCAAGATCAGCGTCGCGTCACCGCCCGCGAGTTCATTAAACCGCTGCAGTTTCGGATCGTGCCGTGACTAGTTCTTGCCAAAGATGCCGGTGGCGTACCAAATGCCATTGAGACCGCGTTTGATATCGTAGCCGAACACTGGTTGGCGCGAACGAACGGCGCTCCAATGCCCTGGCGATTGGCGCCAGCTATGCACCGCTTCTTCCGCAGCATCGACCAGATCTTGCCCTGGCCAGCTCTCGGCCACTACTTCTTGCGCCAGTAGGCCGCGTCCCAAGCGAGCGTTAATGCGATGAAAGCGCGACTCCCATTGATGATGTCCTTGCACGCGAATATTGGCTTGATGTTGCGAATGGCTTTCGCTTTCCTCGGCCAGTTCAGTCAGGAACTGCCCTTGCGCGCTGGCCGGCTTTTCCGGATGCGTCAGGACGGCGAAGATCATTGTTCGCTGCGTGAGCGAGCCGGCGGGAAGATTCATCATAACCAGAAGTTTGTCCGCCGGAAGAAACCGCGACTTGAACGGATAAATATTGACCACACGCGTGTAATGCTTGCTCTTGGTGTTGGCGTAGTCGATTATCACGAAGCCAGCGCGACCGTGCATCTCCGCGAAGGCCGGATGATCGATGAGCGTGATCTCTTTGTGTTCGGCCGCTTGACCTTGCTCGGCAGCAGCTGCTTCTTCAGCCGCAGTTGGGGTCAGTCGCACTTGGAAATCCAAAGGCAGCTTACACAGGATCGCATTGTCGGCAGCTTTCACCAATTTTGGGTTTGCTGCCAGGTGGGAGAAGTATTCGTCGTAAGTATCAGCGTGACGCGGGTCGTGAAAGACAATGACGAGCATTTGTTCGGCGATGCGCGCTGCCCTCATCGCTTCGTAGTAGTCGGTGTACCAGGGGAGTTTCGGTGTGGCTGGTTGCGTCGCTGCCGGAGGGGATGAGGTGGCGGTGGCCGGCTCATCGGCGTATGCGAATAATGGGGCGAGTCCCAGAGTAAGGGCGCAGATCGTTGCCATACGAAGCGAGCGCGAAAAATGCATCCGGGGGTTTCCTTGTGCTTAAGCGAAATAGTCGACAACGGTGTGTCGTCCGCGGGATGAAGCCAAGGGCCTTGCTGAGCGCGTCCGAGACCATGCAGCCAATTGGCCGTAAGTCTCATGGTCCCGTCCTGGGACGCTGTATTCCCGCGTAGGTAGGTGGAGATAGGATATAGGGGTTGCGTAGGCCTTGTCAACGAGCGAGACTTTAACGATTGTCTAGCGGTTTAACATCGTCGTACCAAGGCGATTCAGGATCCGATTTAGCAGAAAACCGCTCTTTGTGAGGGGTTTGTTGTTGGCCAGAGCAGGTTTTGCACCGTACGTTTGGTGACTGGTGGACGCTGTTTCAGCACGGAGGGTGCCGTGGCGATTTCCGCAGCTTATGCAGACAAGTTCGAGTAGGCAGGAAATCGCAAGCGTGTTAAGACAAAGAGGTTGGCGAGAGGACTTCGCCCATCTCATCTTTTTTAGGAGCGGCGTCATGCGGCACTTTATTTACTTCTCCCTGGGGGTATTCGCTCTCTGTGGAACACTGGTCGGCAAGGTCTTCGCCGAACAGAAAACGAGCCATTTAGCCAACCGCTTGGCGGCTCAAGAGCATTGGCTGGGAGACGGACCGATCGCGGATGGCTGGAATGTCCATCTCAAAACTACTGAATTGAACGCGCAAATTGAGTTGGGTGCGGCCGCCGATCCCGACGTGGTTGAGGCCATCCTCGCACGCTACCAGGAGGACAACACGCCCGGCTTGGACAAACCACAGTTTGTGGCAGTACGGGAGGCGTTGGTCGCTTGGAAGAAGGAACTCGCTCCCGTTGATCTGGGTAAATCCGTCACGGAGGCCAAAGCTTCATTCGTCGCGCCGGCGGCGGATAGCGTCGCCACGTCCAAAGCGAAACTCCACGCCGCGCTCGCCAAACTCGATGCGTTTCTCGCGCGCGCCGGAGCACAGCACCAACAAGGCTGGCAGAAGTATTTGGAATGGTCGGCTCTCGAAGCGGAACTCGCCAAACCCGACGGGCCCAACCTTAACACCTTAGATTCCATCGTCAGCAAGTATTTTCAGAACAAAAACGGCTTGGAGATGCAGCAGTTTATCACAACGCGAAAAGCGCTGCGAAACTACATCACCGCCGTCTCTCTCGCCGCCGACAAAGATCTCGCTGGTACCTATGGCACGCGACTCGATGATCTCGCGCAACGCCTGGGCAAGTATCAAGAGACACCGAGTGACGATGAAGCGGTAGTGATTGGGGAAACGCTCGGTTGGCTCAGTCAGTCGCAGCAAGCGGGCGACATGGTCAAAGCGGTGCGCACGCAATACACACAACCGAATTTGCATGTCTTTGCGTCACAGCGTTTGGCTGCCGCAGGGGTGAAGGACAAGGTCGATGATGTTTCGCCAGTGCGCGAAATGATTCTCGGCACCGACATTCACGGTACCGCGCGTACCGTCGGCAATATCTCGCTACGTACGGTGCCCAGCGCACAGCGCGGCGTGATCGAAATTCTGATGAGCGGGCAAGCCTATTCGCGCAACGTCGGTTACAACGGCCCCGCCACGATCTATTCCAATGGCTATACCGATCTCAGCGCTTACAAACGGGTTTTCATTGATGAAATGGGCTTGCAAGCGCAGCCAGCGGTCGCGGTCGCCAAAACCAAGACCACCATCACGGGCGTCGGTGCCAAGCACAAGATCGTGCGAAAAATCGCGGCCAAACAAGTCGGCAGCAAAACCGCCCAAGCCGAAGCGATCGCCAGTCAGCGGGCCGAACGCCGCTTGGAAGGCCGGATCGATCTCCGCGCCGCCGAGATG
>JBGSHH010000644.1:0-2298 GCA_041752355.1 Pirellulaceae bacterium
GGAATTGCTTGCGCCCATCGACGATCTGCCGCCGGCAACCTTGATCACGAACATTCAGTCCGTGGGCGATAAGCGACTGGTACGCGGCGTCGCGCACGACAATGGCGAGATTCAAGCTGTCCTCGTCAACGGTCAGCCAGCCAAGATCACGGCACAGCACGCTGGCGTTGCCGACTGGATCATCACTCTCGACGCTCCCGCCGAAGGGCGCTATCTCGCCCAGTCCACCGATTGCGCAGGAAATGTGGAGCTCATGCCGCACGAAATCGAGCAGCGTTCGACACATTGACGGAAGCCGCTAGTCGTTGACGCTTCCCAGTAGCAAGAAGTTGTTCGCGCAGGTCAAATCAGCAGATTGTTTATCTCGATCATCTTGTGATTGAATCCGCCCGCTGACAGATCTGCACGGTACATGCAGCCCACGCTCAGAAATCCTGTAGCAGCCGATGACTACGGATTGCCCGACCGACCAACACACGATGGCATTTAAGTGCTCACTTTACCAAATGACATGACAGTTCCCCGCGGGCCAACGACTCTCGGCATTCGTCGGCCACATCGACCGATGTAACTGATCTATCGAACGACGAAGCACTCGCAATTTGAGACGTTGACAGACCATGAACCAAACACACATTTACTTCACCGCCTCCCGTCCCGCTTCATACGCCCGCCGCGGCGCCACCTTCACCGACCCGACCGATACCTCGTGGAAGTCGAGCGAATCCATGTTGCGTGCGGCCAGCGTCTTGATCCCGAGCGCTTCGCGGGCGATCTTGGCGAACAGCACATCTTGCTGGCGATAGTCGGCGAGTTCGACTTGGGCTTGCTGGGTATCCAGTGGAAAATGCGCTGAGTAAGCGTCAATCATCCGTTCGGTGCCTTGCGCGTCGCACTGCGTGATCGCGTACACATCCAGCGTGGCCGCAGCGTTATCGGCCAAAGTGAGATGGCTTTCGTCGAAGATGATCTTGCAAGCCATAGTGGTGGGCTCTGTTAGTTGATCGTGTTGGGCTAACTACGTTCGGACAATCACACAGGAGCAATGCGTGCGCCGAAACATCAAGCGCTGGCGAAAGAATTCCGGAAAGTCGTCCGCTTTGGCAGAGCTAATCGAGGTGGGGGAGAGGAATTAGTCCGCCCGGTGCACGGTGCCATCGACTTCCACGATCACACAGGCCTTCTCGCTGTCGAGAAACAGCTTCTCCGGTTTCGTTCCCGGGCCTTCTGGGTAGTGCCGCCAGCCGACCGCTTCCATGGCCTTGATAACTGCTTTCTGATGTGTGTCCTCTGATGGCCGCTCCGAGAACTTCACTTTGCCCGCATCAAAGGGCGCGTGGCGAAGGCGGATCTGCAGGTTGAGTAAAGCGTCGCGGACGTCTCGAACCGCCTGGTAGATCAGATCATGCTCGGGTACCTGCTGCCGCTCGCAACGCTCGACAAACTTGCGGACATAGTCGTACTGGTCGACAATGTCCGTGCGAAGCATGTTGAGCTGTGCTCGGGAGAAGACGGCGTTCATGGGCTTACACTCAGCGAGGAATAAGAAACACAAAAACACGTGACGAAAGCCGTCATTCAATTGTTATAGCGGCCGGCGAGCCGATTGCTCACCCATACCCACGAGAAAACGCCCGCACGCGCAATACGCTAAAGAAGTGCGCGCGCATGCAGAACAGTCATCGCTAACCAAGGGTGGTCTTTCAAGACATGACCTAAAGCTGGAGCTAAGCCATGCTCGCGCAAGTTCAGACGACCTTCCCACCCTGGTACTTCTGGTTCTTTGTTTTTGCAGTGGTTCTGGTCGTCGTGCCGAGTTTGGCGACGCTGATCGTGACGATCCATCGCATTAACAGCAATCAGCGGATCAAGGAACGAGAACTGGCTGTGAACCTGATTGAAACGATCAGTCGGGACCGTAGTCTGACTCCGAAAGAGGTGGATCAATTGCTGAACTCTTATTGGCGGCTTGGCTCGCCCTGGGGGCGTGTGCGGCAGTTATGGGCGGAACTACGACTGCCCAGGGATGACCACCCACAAAAGCCTACGCCGCGAAAGGGAACCTACGAGGTCTGACCGAGTTCCGCCAGGGTCACGCACTGCTCGCGTACGTGCCCGACGGTTGGCCCCAGCATGCGATCGGGATTGCCTCGCCCACCAACGAGAAAACGCCCGCACGTGCAAACGTGGGGCGTTGAGTGGCAAGACTTGCAGACCTAGCCATTGATCGCAAACTTCCCGCGTTCCGTCTTTGTGAATCGCGACTCCGCGCCTTTGACGCTGATCTCGCGGATAATC
>JBGSHH010000645.1:0-1606 GCA_041752355.1 Pirellulaceae bacterium
GGTCATCGCGTCCCCTTCATCGCGCGGTGGCCCGGCAAGGTCGCGGCAGGCAGCACGAGTGCGCAAACGGTCTGCCTCACGGATGTGATGGCCACCTGCGCTGCGGCGACGAAGAGTGAGTTGCCGCAAGATGCCGCGCGCGATAGCATCAATCTGTTGCCTGTGTTGCTGGGCAAAGCAGGCGATAGACCGCTGCGCGAGTACACGCTGCATCAGACCATCAGCCTGGCACTGGCCATTCGTCAAGGGCCGTGGAAATATCTCGATCATCGCGGGTCAGGCGGTAACAACTACGATAGCCAAGGCTTGAAAATCTTCGCGCTCCCTGATTCTGCCCCGACCGCACCAGGCCAACTTTATAACCTTAAGGACGATCCTGGCGAAACGAAGAACCTCTATTTCGAGCAGCCCGAGATCGTGAAAGAGCTCAAGGCTAAACTCGACGCCAGCCAGGCGGCCAGTCCCTAAGTCATCTCAAAGCCGGCAACCGTGCCGCGACTGGAACCGAACGTGTCGACATCCGTGCCGAGGCGGCGCAGGAACTGCACGTAGAGATTGCAAAGCGGCGGATTCTTTTTGGGATCGAATGCTAAATGCTGCCCGTGACGAAAGCCACCGCCTGCGACGATAATTGGTAGGTTCTTGTTGTCGTGGCTGCTGGCATTGCCGAGATTGCTACCAAACATCACAATCGTCCGATCAAGCAGCGTGCCCCCTTCCTCGCGCGTGCCGTTAAGCTTGGCCAAGAGTTCGCTCAACAATTGCATTTGCTGTACTTCGATCACGCGCAACTCGGCCAGCTTGGCGGGGTCTTGGCCGTGATGGGAAAGATTGTGCCAGTCTTGCGTCACGCCGGGGATGACCGGCACCGCGTTGAGCCCGTTGAGCGCGAAGGTGATGAAGCGTGTCGAGTCGGTTAGCAGCGCCAAATGCATCAGATCGATCATCAGACGCACGCGCGCCGGTACTTCCACCGAACTATTGATATCGACGGGCGGCTTGGCGTCGACTTGGGGTTTGGGACGGGTCGTCCAGTCTTGCGCTTTGAGCATGCGCTGTTCGACTTCGCGCACCGACGAAAAGTATTCGTCGAGCTTGCGTTGGTCCTGCTGGCCGAGGCCTTTTTGAAAGGCATGCGCTTCGCCGAGCACCGTATCCATGATGCTTTTGCCTTGCTGAAGTCGTTGTAGCTGGGCTTCGACTTCCTTCGGCGTGCCGTTGACGAACATGTTTTTGAAGACGCGCGAAGGACGCTCCTCGGCGGGAATCGGCACACCGCTGCGCGTGAACGATAGGCCTCGACTCGAAGACGATGACAGCACCAACGAACCAAACCGCGTATCGGGCACGAGTTGTTCAAGGGCGTACTGATCGAGCGAGATGGTGTTCTTGAAATTGTCCGCGCTGGGATGAGGCGCGGAGGTCAAGTAGCAAAGCTCCGCAGGATGCCCCCCATCGACATCCGGATGCGACAGGCCGGAGAACACGGTGAAGTTGTCGCGATATTCCTTGAGCGGTTCCAAGTAGGGCGTGAGTTCGTAATCGCGCCCCGCCTGGGCCGGAAAGAGATTCGGCGTATGCAGGCCGAGCGACGTGTTGATGCAGA
>JBGSHH010000646.1:0-2466 GCA_041752355.1 Pirellulaceae bacterium
GGTACGGCGACGGGAATCGGTTGCACGTCGAGCGAAATATTGGCGACCTTGGTGGGACTCATGCCGGAAAAAGCTTGCCCAGGCAGTTGCACTGGCTTGGCCTTATAGCGTTCCATGATGGCATGGATGGCGGGATTGATCTCGAGTTTGCCATCGGGTCGTGGTTCGCCCACTGTCGCGAAACTGCCGACCGTCACGATGCTTTCGTGGCGATCGTGAAACTCCCAAGCGTCCACGCCTTCCGCCCGTAGCGCCAGACAAATCTTGTGCGCCTTGATGGCCCCCTCTTCCAATTTGCTCTTCTTGAACAGCGAACTTTCCGAGGCAGCCGCGTCGCTAAGTTTCATCGAGCGCTCGCCTTGGAAGGTGGCGATCCGGACCGAATAGTCGGCCTTGTTCTTGAGCAGACTATGTTCCACGTGCTTGTTCATTTCGACCACCAAGGGGTCGAGTCCCTTGGGAGCGAAGAACTCTTCGGGCAACAGCGGATTGCGTGTCACAAACGCCATGCGCATGGGGCCTTTGCGATCATTCGGCTTTTCTTTGCCCGTCACGCGCAAGCCCCAAAAGCGCTGCGATTGTCCTTGTCCACGTGCGATATCGAGACACTTGGGACGCGCTGATTTGAGATCATCGAGCATCTTTTGCAGCTTCGGATCATCGACCATTTGAAAGTCGCCAACCAGCACGGCGATCTCGTCGAACTCTGTTGCATTAGCGGGTACGAGCATTTTCGGCGCGCCGATTTCATTCACACCCAGTGCGCGCTCTGGCTTGGTGAAATCGTAATGCTGCTTGTGCACATACGCCTTCATTTTAAAGCTATCGCGGAGTTCCAGCACCAGCTTGTGCGCATCTTCTTGAGCCGTTTCGCCGGCGAAGCAACGGCACATGATCAGCCACGGGCCGTCGTCCTCGGTGAGCGCGTAATCCTTATTGGGATCGGCTTCGACGCTCTTTTTGAAGGGAATCAATTGCGACCAGCTCGGAGCTGCTGGAGCGGTTCCCGCCATTAGCACGCTGGTGACGATCGAGCCGCACAGCGCCGCACGTAACTTACGCTTCATGCCTCGCGCTCCTCTCTGCGAAAAGAATGTGGGGGTAGGGCTCGCGAAGATTAGCGAGCGCGACCATCCACCGCTAGAGGGAAACTTCGTACGGCGCGACCAAGTGCTAGCGATGCATCAGCCCATCAGGCAAGCTTCGAGCGTTTGCACCAGCTCTTGATAGCGGGGCTTAGAGACTTGCGCACTCGCGCCGACCTGCTTTCCCTTTTTCTCATTGTCGCGGGAAACGAGCGACGAGAACAGAATCACCGGCGTTTGCTTCAGCACGGGGTTCTCGCGTACGCGACGCGTCAGGTTGAGACCGTCAATCCGGGGCATTTCAACATCGGTAATGATGCCGGCCACGCGTTCGCGAATGTTGTCGAGGGTTGCTCCTTCGGCTTGTCGCATCAGATAGTCCCACGCTTCCTTGCCATCGGGAAAGCCTTGCAAATTGGTGAACCCGGCGGCGTGGAGTTCGTCTTTGATCATTTCGCTAATCATGCGCGAGTCCTCGGCGAAGACGATGGGCATGGTGCGCAGTTCCGCTTGGGACTTGGACTCGCAAGCGCGTGTATGCTGTGTGCCCGCGATGCCGACGCTGGCGGCGATCGACTCGAAATCAAGCATCAGCAGCATGCGCTCCTTGAGGAGCACGATGCTTGTGACCGGCGACTGGATGCCGATTGTTTCGGGTACAGGCGTTCCTTGGTTCCACGAGGCACGCACAATCCGGTCGACACCATCGACACGAAAGGCGAGCAGTTGATTGTTGAATTCCAGCAGCAGCAAGCGTTGACTGGCATTGGTATCGATAATCTCGTCGTGCAAATAGCGACCCAAGTCGATCAGCATTACGACTTCATTGCGCACGCGGATCATCCCTTCGACCGCTGGATGACTGCGTGGCACGACCGTGACCCCATCGACATTGAGCACTTCGCGCACCTTGGCGACATTCACGCCATATGCCTGACCACGCACGTAAAACACGAGGATTTCAAACTCGTTCGTGCCAGCTTCGAGCAAAATGCCTTTATCCGTCGCGTTATTCGCTGCCATGTTGCCTGCCCTTTGTCAGTGCGGACTCACTTGGCGAGGAAAGATTACCAAGTAGGCAAGGATAGCTGCAAATTAGCGAAAGGCGGGAAAAATAACAGTGCGAGAGAGACTGCGCGAATACGCGCGCTCGAGGCCGCCGCCCGGCACAAAAAAAGATGGGGCAAGAATGCCCAGATCGCGTCCTGCCCGACGCCCTTCTGTACATTCCGCCCCAACTACTAATACGCATTCTAATTTGAAGTAGCGCTTTGAGCCTGTTGAAGGTAGGGTGCGGCGCAGACGGTTTTCATGAGATCGGCATCGAGAACGGCCTGTCGCCAGGCAGTCACGGCGGCTTCCTCCAGCGCTTCGTAATCCG
>JBGSHH010000647.1:0-3901 GCA_041752355.1 Pirellulaceae bacterium
ACGGTTGCCATGGGACTGAATCAACCTGCACCGCTTGCGGATGGGATTAGCTATCAACGGAGCAAAGTGAAGTCGTCGCAGGTGCGCGATTGCGAAAGCAACACGCTGATGTTTGGCGAGAAGTATATGGACCCGACGTTCTACACCAGCGGCATCGCCGGATCGGACAATGAGAATGTCTATGTCGGCAACGATGTCGATAACGAGCGCACGGCCGGCAGTGTTCCCTCGCGCGCGCCGCTGCGCGATCGCCAAGGCTACTATGTGTACGAGAATTTTGGCGGTCCGCACGACGCCGGCGCGTTCTTTGTGCGGTGCGATGGATCGGTGAGCGCGTTGAGTTATAGCATCGATATCATCACCTACGGCCGACTGGGAAGTCGCAACGATGGCGCGGTGATCGATGGGAGCAAGCTGTAAGTCTGGCGTTAAAATGGCCAGATGATCGGAATCAAGATCAGAGCGGTTATGGTGACGAGCACGGTGAGCGGCAGACCGACGCGGACAAAGTCGGACGGTCGATAGCCGCCCGGGCCCATCACCATCAAGTTGGTTTGGTAACCAATGGGCGTAATGAACGATAGCGACGCCGCGACCGTGATGCCAATCACGAACGGTCGTGGGTTGTAGCCGCCTGCCACCGCCAAGGCGACAGCGAGCGGAAACAGCATCGCCGCGACGGCATTGTTGGACATCATCTCGGTAAAAACGAGGGCAATGATGTAAAGCGCGATCAGCAACAGCAGCGGATGGGGACCGATCTGCGACGTGAGTTGCTCGGCGATCCAACCCGCCGCACCGCTCTTGGAGAGCGCTTGCCCTAAGCAGAGCGAGGCGGCGATCGCAATGATGACCTGCAGGTCGATCGAGTTGCGGGCATCGGTTGCGCGGACGCACCCAGTGGCGACCATCAAGGTGCAAATAGCAATCGTGGCGATCGCCGGCGAAGCAAGGCCTGCTAGCGGGCTGTTCTCGCCGATCAAATCGCTCAGCGATAGCCAGGCGATCAGCAGGACGATGAAGACGCCTGCGAGAATCGCTTTGTCGTGACGCCGGGCTTCGAAATCATCGACAGAACTAACGAGGTAAAAATCCTTGCTATTGCGATAGTTATTGACGAACTCGCTGCGCGTTTGCAGGAGCAGCGTGTCGCCCGGTTCGAGGCGGATGTTGCCGATTTTATTCGTCACGCGCACGCCGTTGCGATGCACGGCGACCACCGCGGCGTTGTATTGTTCGCGGAAATTCGCCTCGCGTACGTTCATGCCTGCCAGCGGCGAAGTGCGCGAGAGGACCACTTCCACCAGCAAACGTTGTTGTTTGGCCGAAGGATGGAACTCGTACGTCATATCCGCTGCCGGTACCAGCCCGGGGATTTTTTCCAGGTCGACGATGGTGCTCACGACGCCGGTGAAGATCAACCGATCGCCATCGCGAATGATATCCTCGGGGCGGACCGGCGTAATTTGATCATCGAGTCGATCGATCTCGATGAGAAACAACCCCGGCAAGTGGCGCAAGCCTGCTTGCTCGACGGTCTTGCCAATCAACGTGCATTCGGATGTGACCAGCATTTCGAGCAAGTACTCACGGCGCTGTTCGCCGAGTTGTTCGAGCATTTCCGCACGATTGGGGAGGAGCTTGCCGCCAAACAACCAAAGGTACGCGCCGCCGATCAACGCGCACGGCAAGCCGACCCAGCCGACTTCAAACATCGACATCGGCCGAACATTTTCGATGAACGTCTCGCGACGATCGTGATCTTCTTTAGTGATGGGTGGAACGCGTCCGCGCTGAATGTCGTCGTCGAGTTGCGCGAGCTTCGCCACTTGCGTTTCATGCTCGGTGCGAAACATACCGTTGACGACGATATTGGTGCTGGTGCCGACCAACGAGCAGCAGCCGCCGAGCACTGACAGGAAGCTCAAGGGAATCAGCAAGCGCGAGGGCGAGATGCTATTGCGACGGCACCATTCAATCAGCACCGGCATCAACATGGCCACCAAGGCCGTATTGAGCATGAAGGCGGAGACGGGAATCAGCGTGATGGTCAAGCGGAGCAACGCCTGACTTTCGGTACGCAATCCGCCCAGCAGTTTATGCCCAATCCAATCGAGCAGCCCCGTCGAACGCAAACCCGCCGTAATGCCCAGCAAGGCCGCCACCGTGATCACCGCTGGATTGGCAAAGCCGGCCAATGCGTCCTTGGGAGACAACACGCCGGTCATTACCAGCGCTGCTAAGCCAAACAGAAACCAAACATCCGGTGGGGTGCCTCGCCGGAACTGAATGCCAGCGAAAACGATGATCACAATCGCCGAGGCGAGCCAAGGATGCCAGTCTGGGGGAAACATCGCCGCGTGGATCCAATGAATTTAAGCTGTTGTGGGTAAAGCAGTTGGGACGAATCTTGCCGCCAAGACTGTTCGTTCTGGCTCTTCCTACTATCGTCATTACCCAATATAGATGATTAACATTAGCAAGGTACTAATGATTGTCAATCCGGCATGACTACCGGTTGGGATTTACCGCATTTAGCTTCGCAATAGGGGGGTCCGAAGGCGACAAGCACGGGACGAAGTATGTTTGCTTTGCATGGTATATGCTGGCGATTCCAATCCGTACTTCCTTTGTCTTTGCGGCAGCGAGCGGCAACCGCTGTTGGCGTTGGCGTGCGCCGGTAGCGTACACCGCGTCGAGTTCCACGATCAGATCGAAACGCTACTTTCGCGGGCGTTGGATCAACCGCCGCTAGGATTGATTTTGGAACTGGCGACGGCGATCCGATTTGGCGCGGAGCGGATGTCGAAGTTTCTTAATCTTGGCGTGAACTGGCCGGTGATGCGCTGCGCCATTAGTCCCGATGGAGAGGCGCGGATCATGTGCTTCGAGCCACCGCATGGAGAGCCGCTACTGGATGCACTGCGCGCCATTGCCGCGCACGATCCGAGTTGGAAGCATCCGCGTTTCATCCGCAAGCATCTGCGACTCAACATTCCTGGTCGCGTGAAATTGCGCGAGGCAGAGAACGAACCCTGGTTCTCTGGCAACTTGGAAGGCATCAGTTGCGGCGGCTGCTTCGTGATCATGACCCATGGCGCGCCGGCGATCGGTTCGCCGGTGGAGCTAGAGATGCATGACTTTCAACCTAAGTCGCAGCGTGTGCGCGGGCGCATCACCTGGCAACGCCGTTGGAGCGACAGCTTGGAACTTCCTGGTGTCGGCATCGAATTCGAGGCCGCAAGCATCAGCGCCGAGTTTCGCCATAACATCACCCATAGCCCGCAACTGGCGGATTTAATCACGGAAGCTTGAAGCACACCGGCGATAAAAAAGCACGCATTACCTCGGCAGGCAATGCGTGCTTTGAATTGGTCTACGATCGAGGCAAGCGCGTTAGCGCGTTTCACGTTCGCCTTCGACACGGCGCGGTGGAGCGCCGGGACGGTCGCCTTCGCGGCGCGGAGCATCGGGACGCTCACCTTCGCGCACACCTTCGCGGCGCGGAGCATCTGGGCGACGATCACCTTCACGTGGCGGCGGGCCATCTGGCCGACGTTCTCCTTCACGTGGCGGCGGGCCATCTGGCCGACGTTCCCCTTCGCGAATCGGCGGGCGATTGCCACGTAGCTCGTTCACTTCCCGACGTAGTTGCATTACTTCGTTGCGAAGTTCGGCGATCAATCGCATCAGTTCGGGCGGTACGGGTGCCATATCACGACGTAGCTCAGGACGCTCCCCATCGGGACGAGGACGATCTCCTTCACGGCGTTCCCCTTCGCGCGGCGGCAGCGGACGATCGCGTTCGACTTCGCGCCGTTCCGCATCGGGACGCGGACGATCGCCTTCGCGGGGTGGAAGCAGGCGGTCGCCATCGCGACGGGCAGGTTCCGCACGTGGG
>JBGSHH010000648.1:0-2943 GCA_041752355.1 Pirellulaceae bacterium
GCGACCAGCGCCGACAAAGTAAAGCACGGCTTCCGCTTGTGCGTCACTCGCCTCCCCAGCGACGTGGAAATCGCGCGACTCGTGAAGCTCTATGAGACCTCGCTCGCCAAATTCCAAGCCTCGCCGGAAGCCGCCAAGCAATTGGCAACCATGCCGCTAGGCCCATTGCCTGAGGGCATGAAAGACGCGGAATTAGCGGCCTGGACCGTGGTGGGAAATGTGTTGTTGAATTTGGATGAGGTGTTGGCGAAGAGGTAAGGCCAATACGCGGAAAGATAGAAACGAAAGCGATATCGTCATGGCAACCGTCGAGTTGGATGAAGTTAGCTTCGACCCGTTTGTGATTCCAACCGAGCCAGTCAAGCGCTGGACAGTGTCGGAGTATCACGAATTGATCAAAGCAGGCGTACTGTCCGATGATGCACCCTATGAACTTCTCGAAGGGTGGCTGGTGACAAAAATGACGAAGAACCCACCACACGAACGCACCTTGAGCTTGCTTAATAAATGGATTCCGCCCACTCTGCCAACTGCATGGGAGTGTCGCACGCAGCATCCGATAACGCTCAGTGATGGTGAACCTGAGCCAGACCTTGCGATCGTTTCCGCTCCGCTGACGCAGTACGGCGTTCGGCATCCGATTGCTGCGGAAATCGCGTTGATTATTGAAGTTGCCAATAGCAGTCTCTACCGTGATCGCGGCATCAAGCTACGTTCTTATTCCCGCGCCGGCATTCAGGAATACTGGATCGTGAATCTTATCGAAGGCGTGATCGAAGTTTACACCCAACCGATGATTTCGACGGAAAGCAACATTCCCACCTACGCGCCGCCAAAGATCTTTCGCCCCGGCGAAATGGTGCCATTGGTTGTTGGAGGCCAAAAATGTGCGGAATTGTCAGTGGATGATATTATTGGATAGGCCGATGGGATCTCACTCACCTGCTAATTCACTACACACCAACCGTGCCGCCCTCGCCAATAAGAAATACAAACAGTCAATAGCCCACAAAATTGAACTTTCCGAGGCATCACGCGGAGCGTGATGAGTACTTTGTCATGAACCTATTCACCCGCGCCCAACATCAAACCCGTCGCCACTTCCTGCAAACGTGCCAACTCGGCATTGGGGGCCTGGCGCTGTCGTCGCTGCTGGGAGGCGAAGCGAAAGCCGAGATCGACTTGGCGCAACCGCTGGCGGTGCGACCACCGCAGTTCGCCCCCAAGGCGAAGCGCGTTATTTATCTGCATTTGGCCGGCTCGCCGCCCCATTTGGACCTGCTCGATTACAAGCCGGAACTCGTCAAGCACACCGGCGAGAACTGCCCCGATTCACTCCTCAAAGGCAAGCGATTCGCCTTCACCAGTGGCGTGCCCAAACTGCTCGGCACACCGCGCACCTTCAAGCAACATGGCGAGAGCGGAGCCTGGATGTCCGACGCCATCCCCGGCATCGCGTCAATCGCGGATGACCTGTGCATCGTCAAGTCGGTCTTCACCGATCAATTCAATCACGCGCCGGCCGAGATGATGCTCTACACCGGCTCGCCGCGGATGGGTCGGCCATCGCTCGGGTCATGGGTCACGTATGGCCTGGGTTCGGAGAATCAAAACCTCCCGGGCTTTGTCGTGCTCGTCTCCGGCGGCAGCAATCCCAGCGCTGGCAAGAGCGCTTGGGGGAGCGGCTTTCTGCCCAGCGTGTTTCAAGGGGTGCAATGCCGTTCGCAAGGCGATCCGGTGTTGTATCTTTCCAATCCGCAAGGGATGGATCAAAGCTTGCGCCGCGAGAGCCTCGATGCGCTGCGCGACTTGAATCAATTGCAGGCCAACGATCTCGGCAGCCCCGAAACCGTCACGCGCATCGCGCAGTACGAACTCGCCTATCGCATGCAAATCACCGCGCCGGAAGTGATGGACCTCTCGCAGGAGAGCGAAGCCACGCTCAAAGACTACGATTGTCGTCCAGGCGATGGCAGCTTCGCGAGCAACTGCCTGTTGGCGCGACGCTTGGTCGAGCAAGGAGTGCGCTATGTGCAACTATTCGATTGGGGTTGGGACTTTCACGGCACCGGCCCAGGCGAAGATATTCGCGATGGCCTAACCAATCGATGCAAGAAGATGGACCCGCCTGTCACCGCGCTGATCAAGGATCTCAAACAGCGCGGGCTGCTGGATGAAACGCTGGTGATTTGGGGTGGCGAATTCGGTCGCACACCGTTCCGCGAGGGACGCACCAGCGGCGGCAACATCCTGGGGCGCGATCACCATCCTGATTGTTATACGCTCTTTATGGCCGGCGGCGGCACCAAACCCGGTACAGTCTACGGAGCCTCCGACGAGTTCGGCTTCTACGTCGCGGAGAACAAGGTACATGTCCACGACTTCCAAGCCACCATCTTGCATCTCTTGGGTTTCGATCATGAGAAACTCACCTATCGCTATCAAGGTCGCGACTTCCGCCTCACCGACGTGCATGGCCACGTCGTGAAGGAATTGCTGGCCTAAAGTACGCCGCGCGCTTCGCTGGTTGTTCTTCGTCGCCGCGGCGCTCCCCACCAGCCCGCCCCTGCCAGCCTCGAAGCGCCAGCGAGGACGGAGGTTGCATGGCGCCGTACCAAACCCACCACTGTCCTCGCTAACGCTTCGGGGTGGTATTCATCACGCTCCGCGTGATGCTGCTGGATGTTGACTATTGAGAGTTACTCGCTGGTCACACCATCCGCGTCTGTTTGTTGAAGTTAGGCGAGTATCCATGGGCTGCGAAATCAAACGACATCACGCGGAGCGTGATGAGCACAAAGTACTCATCACGCTCCGCGTGATGCCGCTGGATGTTGATTTTTGAGGGTTACTCGCTGGTCACACCATCTCCCTTCGGCGAATTTAGGCGAGTATCCATCGGTTGGGGCGTCACACGACATCACGCGGAGCGTGATGAGCACA
>JBGSHH010000649.1:0-3085 GCA_041752355.1 Pirellulaceae bacterium
CTATCGCGTGAGTCTGAGCGAAGATCCCAAAGTCAAGTTCGCTCAACTCGCGCTGCAAGCGGAGATCCTCAACGAGGCCGAATCGCTGGAGGAAGTGCCGCTGGATATCGTCGTGGGCGTGCCGAATTTTCGCTTTCGCGAATTGCCGAGTCCGCTGATTTTGGAACAAGTGCTGCGCAACACGTTGCAAGCGGCGGCTCCGCAGTTGATGGGTAATTTCCGCAACGATCTTTCCAACTCGCTCTACACACAGCGCGCCGGTGAGTTTCGTCGCAACGCCGCGCAAGGCAACGCGGTTATCGAAGGAGGCGAACTGGCTCTGCCGAACGAACTCACCGCCAGCGGCGCGCAAGATTTGTTCGTTTATAACCTACCGAAAATGTCGCTCAAATCCGGCGAGCGGATCGCGGTGAACATCTTCGACGCCGACAAGGTCCCCTACAAAGACATCTACACTTGGGATCTGCACGTGCAGCGCGACGATATCGAAGCTGCACCCAGCGGCTCCGGCGTGACATCGCCGCTCAAACTTTCCAAGAACGAAGTGTGGCATCAAATCGAACTTACCAACAACACCAAGCTCCCTTGGACGACCGGCGCGGCCATGTTGATGCAAGGGCAACAACCGCTGTCGCAAGAACTCCTCACCTACACTTCGCCGCAAGATGAATGCCGCGTGCCCGTGACGGTGTCCGTCGAGACGCGCGGTAGCTATGAAGAGCAAGAGACCGGCCGCGACCTCAAAGCCCTCGTTTGGGAAGGCTACCATTACGCCAAGATCGACAAGCAAGCCAAGCTGCACCTCTGCAACAACAAGTCCGAGCCGATTGAGGTCGAAATCTCCGTCCGCCTGGCAGGCAAGGCGATCGAAGCTTCGCACGAAGGGAAGATCACGCTTGGCGCGTTCGATGCGTCGGATTGGACGAACTATCGCGGCCATCCGGCGGTGAATAACAGCAGTCGCGTCAGTTGGACGGTGAAGCTCAAGCCCGGCGAAACGTTCGAGCCGACCGTGAGCTACACGTACTTTTCGCGATTGCAGTAATTACGCCACGCTCATAAATCCAGCTGCACCGGTGTGACCACTCCCGAATTCAAATCGTAGACACCGCCTGCAATCTTGAGTTCGCCTGCCTTGATCAGAGCGGAAATGACGGGCGATGATTCCGCGAGGATCATCGCCTGTTGGCGAACATTCTCGACGATGGCCACGGCGATGTTGCCGTGCGCAGCCTTAACCGCTGGACGAATGTGCTGAAAAAGTCCACTGATTTGACCAGGAACGGGTGCCCCTTCCATCGTCGCGACCACGGCACCGCAATTTGTGTGACCGAGCACGAATAGTACCTTTGCGCCCAGGATTTGCGTGCCAAATTCGAGGCTTCCGATGTTTTCGCTCGACGCGACATTCCCCGCAATGCGCGTCACGAACAAATCACCGAAGCCCTGATCGAAAATAAACTCGATCGGGACGCGGGAGTCGGCGCAACCCAAGAATGCGGCGAAAGGGGTTTGCTTGGGCGCGAGTTCCTGGAGTCGCTGGATGTCCAGATGTCGAGCCAACGACTTGCCCTCCACAAACCGGCGATTACCGCGGTACAGCAATTGGATTGCCTCGTCGGGCGTTTGCGGTGGTACGTCGACGTCGTCGTTCCATTCGCTGCGATTTGGGCTGTTCGTCTCGCTCGCCAAGATGCTTTCCTTTCTTTTTACGCTCGAAGGTCTAGTCGTAAATCTCGCACAAAACTTCAGGACACAAGTTCACAAAAGAATAGGAGAGTGACCTGCAACGACAAGGGGCTTTTCCGCAGAGTTCACAGTGCAGCGAAAAAGGTTAATTAATTCCTGCCTAGACGTGTTCCAGCAAGGCGACGCTGGATTGTCGCAATCGACAAACTTTCCACAACAGAAAATCTTTGCCCTGCTCGTCGAAAGGTCGTTTGCTTCGCTTGCAAATCCGCCACAGCGCGAGAGTTATGCCAAGTTGGTGCGACCTTTCAAGAGCAACTCAACAGCTTTCGCACACACGATCGCTCCCTCGCCTTGACTACCGCCCTGCGCATCGCCTTGCCCCGTTCGACAGCCTGCCACCTGACAGGCTAAAATGCGGAACCTCCGGCGACCCTCGCGAACAGGTCGCCATGTCCCATCGGGCCGTCACACGGCGCGCTCGAAACCCCAGGGCAATCAACGTATGCTCATGTTTGAAACCGCCGAACTGGGTCAGCGCATCGACAAGCAAACCTACAAAGATCTCGCGCCAGTGTTGCGCGCCGGTTTGCTTGAAGCGCAACGCAAACTCGCCAAAGCTAATTTCTCCGTCGTCATCAACATCGACGGTCTCGAAGGCTCTGGCAAATCGGAAACGGTCAATACGCTGCTCGAATGGCTCGACGCGCGCGGCATTCAAACCCATGCCATGGACGCGCCGACCGATGAGGAGCGCGATCGCCCCGCGCTCTGGCGGTACTGGCGACGCTTGCCACCTCATGGCCACATCGGCATCTTCTTTGGCGCTTGGGATAAGTCGCTGATCGTGCAACGGGCATTCGAGAAAATCACTGATGCCGAATTTGAGCAAGCGCTGGAACGACTCGTCGAGTTCGAGCAAATGCTCGCCCAAGAGAACGTGCTGCTCGTCAAATTCTGGCTGCATCTTTCCAAGCGCGCACAAAAGCGCCGCCTGAACGCGCTCGAGGCCGATCCTTTGGAAAGTTGGCGCGTCAATAAGCGCGTCTGGAAGTTGCATCGTCACTACGACGAAGTCCGCACCGTGGCCGAACAGATGGTCCGTCGCACCAATAGTGAAGGCGCGCTTTGGCACATCATCGAAGGCGAGAACTTTCGCTACCGCAATCTCACCGTCGCGCAGCGCTTGCTCGACGCTTTGCAGACGCGTTTGCATACGGCCGCGCGTCAACCCTCGCCGCCGCCTCCTCAAGCGGTGACCATCACGCCGCCGGAAGTGAACGTCCTGCAACAGCTCGATCTGTCGCAAAAGGTCGAGAACAAAGACGACTACAAGAAAGAACTCACGCAGTTGCAATCGCGCCTCGGCGAACTGTCGCGCCAGTTGCACGAACAA
>JBGSHH010000650.1:0-3307 GCA_041752355.1 Pirellulaceae bacterium
GTCTCGAATCCCGCCTTGAGTAGCGCGACGATGGCGGCGAGTTCTGCCGGCGATGGCTCGCGGGTGAGCAAGCGCTGATAAACATCGTGCGCGAAGGTCTCGGGCGTCGCATCCTCTGCCAGCGCCAGCGCGGTAAATGCGCTATCGTCGGAAAGCTGCGAGATCCGCTTGGTCAGCACGCCATTGGCAAGGATCGCGGTTTGCAAGGCGTTGGTTTCATTCGCACGAACCGTGCGCGGATCGGGTCGTGTCGTTCGCCAGCCAAACGCTTCCAGTACATCCACCACATTTTGCGCTGCTGGCAACGTTAACGCGGGACGATCGCGCTCGTTCGACATCGACGTGAATTCCCAGGCCCTGCGCGGCTGGCCGAGATTGATCGATTGTTCGCGAGCGCGGCCGCCATCAACATCGATATTGAGCTCTTCCACGTGGAGCGGTTTGTTCGCCGCGGCGAACAGCGAATCGACGAGTTGTTCGGCGGACAATCGTCTCCGCGCGGGACCGGCGAAGCGTTTGCTGCGCTCGCGATCTTCCGTCCCCGCTACATCAACCTGTCGTTGGTAGGTATGCGAATTCAAGATCAACCTGGCGATATGCTTCAGATCGTAGCCGCTGAGCACCAGTTCGCGTTCAAGGTAAGCCAGCAACTGGGGATGCGAAGGGCTGGCATGTTCCCAATCATCGACCGGCTCGACCAAGCCGCGACCGAGATAGCGCTGCCATAAGCGATTGACAATGACCTGGCCAAAGCGCGGATTCTCCGGCGACGTAACGAGCGCGGCCAGTCGCGCGCGGGAATCGTTCTGCTTATCGAGCACGTCCAAAGCGATATCACCGGCGATGAGTTTGGCGAAGGGCCATTGCGGTGGAATCTTTTCGCCTGGCTTGAGCGTGACCTTCACCAGCAGCGACTTGAGCGCGGCTTCGTCGCCGGGAATGGTGCTGGTCTTGGGAACACTCTCGTCACCCCGCTTGAGCATCGCCGCCAAACTAAAAAGTTGCTTCTGCGTGATGTCGTGATAGGGTGCGTCATGGCAGCGTGCGCATTTCATTTCCAGGCCGAGAAAGGCTTGCGCCACCACGCTGGCCTTGGCTGCCATCGGTGCGTCGTTCTGACTCGCCATGCCAAAGCCTGCGGGACCACCCCCGCGCAAACTTCCTTCCATCAAAATCAACTCTGTCGCCAGACGATCGAACGGCTTATTGTCTTCGAACGATTCGTGAATCCACCAACGAAAGGGCCCCGTGTTGTTGAGCGTCGGATTGATGATGTTGGGATTCTCCGCCAATACATCTTGCCAATAGCTCGTCCAATGATCGGCCCACTCAGGCGAAGCAAGCAAGCGATCAATCGCTTGGCCACGGCGCTGACTGGCGGGGATGGCGAAATACCAGCGGATCAGCTCCGGCGAGGGAATTGTGCCGATGGTGTCGAGCGACGCGCGGCGCAAGAAAGCGCTGTCATCGATGAGCGGGAGCGGCTGGATGCTTGCGACTGAAAGTTCCTCGTTGATATAGTCATCGATGCTGTTGTGGCGATGCTGGTTGGCAACGGGCGGACTGGCGAACAGTTCGCGCTCACGTTGGGCCTGCGCTTGTGCGTGGCGATCGTCCCAGTACTTGGCATAGGCCACACTCGCTTGACGGCGGCGCTGTTGATCGAGCTTGGCATACGCAGCGCGGCGCGCCACGCGGTGCTGCTCAAAGGCCAGATCGGTGAACTGCACGTCTCTGCCAAGGACCACGGCGTTATTGTCGTCATCGATCACCGCCACGAGCGTCTCGCCGATCTCCGCGCGCCGCCCGCGCCGTCCGACAAAGGTTTCCAGCGTCACGCGCTGCAGGCGACCGTTGCCTTGAAACTCCACCAGCGTCTCGCGATCACCAATCGGCAGCGTGCGAATGCCGGGGACGATCTGTACGTCGACAGGATAAATCTCGTTATGTCCATCGCCGCTGCGCGTGAAGAACTCGGTGGCGGCGACCACTTTATCGTCAATCAACAACCGCGCGCCATCGCGCGAACGAAGCAACAATCGCACGGGGCGATCGCCAAACGTATGCCAACCACTGGCCCTTAGCGCTAGCGGCAATGGCCGATCATCGCGCACGCCATGGTTATTGTAGAAGTGGGGAATCGCCAGCAGCGCTAGATTTGGTTCGGTGTAATGCTCGACTGGTTCTGGCCAAGGAAACTCGAAATTCGTCTTGTCGGGAACGGTGGGGAACACTTCGACGAGGAACTGATCCTTGACGAGCAAGTTCTCATCCGTGACATACGACTTGGGAGCTAGCGCTTGGCAACGAGCGGCGATTCGTTGGGCGTCGAGTGCGGTGCGATAGAGCGACACTTCGTCGATCTGGCCATGAAACGTGCTGCCAGCATTGCCTCCCATCGAGGAGCCGAGCCAAAGTTCATCGTTATCGACGACCGGCCCTTCATCTGTGGCGCCGCCGTAGTCCCACGTTCCCTCCACCGCCTGACCATCGACATAGCCGCGGATCGATTTCGCGTCGCCAAAGGTATACGTCACGGCGACATGATGCCAGTCGCTGGCGACGGGAAAGCCAGTCTTACTGTTCCAGCGATGAAAGTCGTTGCGTTCGCCGGGGCGATTGTCGGCGCTGCGAAAGAGAAAGCTGATCGTCGCTTCCCCTTGCTCACCGCGCAGTCGCAGAGCATAGTTTTGATTGTCGTTGGCGACACCTTGGTTCTTGGTGCGCCCTTTGCCGAGAATGTACACCTGTTGATCGTGGCCAAGCTTGGTGCAATTCACCCAGGCTTCGAGTGTGATGCTGTCGCCGCGCGTAAAATCGAGCGCACTCTTATCGCCAGGATCGGCAAAGATCACTCGCCCGCCATCGCCGAAGAAATCGATCGCCTGGTTCTCTTTTGCGAAGAGCGGGTAGCGCTCGGGCCGTGGTCCAGCAGCGTTGGTTTTGATGCGGCCAATTGTTTCCGTCGGTTTGAGTACTAGCTTGCTCTTGGCATGCGGCACGAGGGCGGCATCCTCCGCGGCGTCAAAGCTCCAATACACCGTGGGCTGATCGGCCAGGATGATCTCGGCGTAGCTAGGTGGGGCGGCAGGCTGATCCGAATCATTCTGCCCGCAGGCGACGGTGCCCAGAAGCGACAACGCGACGATCATCCAGCACTGTAGGTATTGTCGGGCAATCCACCGCATCGTTTTGACCTGGCCGCGTGAATGTGTCACCATGTTGTCAGAAAGAATTCTGATTATCCGCCACCAGCGCGTGAATCGCAAGTCAAACGATTGAAGGTAGGGTGTGGGGGGGGGGGGGG
>JBGSHH010000651.1:0-4934 GCA_041752355.1 Pirellulaceae bacterium
AGATGTTTGACCCACTGTTGGAGGATCGCCTTACTTAATTGCTGCTCGGTTGCCAATTGCTTGACGGTTTTCGCTTCGACCACGATCGGTTCGTCATCGCGCACCACGCGAGGAACCAAGGCGATTTTATCGAAATGGGGAAAGGGGCCGGCGCGTTCCAGTCGCAGGGTGTGTTTGCCCGAGGTGAGCTTAAATACGCCTTCCGCCGACCAGGCTTGGGAATCGGGTTGCCAGGTGCCGGTCACCGCGCTCGCGGCGGTGGCCTTCAGCAATTTGCCATCGAGCAATAGCGAAGTTGGTCGAGTCTCGGCGGCGGCAAAACGTAATTCCACCTGATAGCCAGTGTCTGCGGCGATCTCGAAATCATATTCGGCGAAGTTCGGCAACTCGCCAGCGTTGTAGACGACGCCAATCTCTTGGCCGTATTCGGTGAAGTCGCGTTTCACGTTGCCGCGATCGTACTTCTCCGCTTCGATCACAATCACGCCCGAAGCTGTGGCGACCATTTTGTCGTTCATGCGCGACTGAAGTAAATGCTTCTGTTGCGCTAAAAACGCCGTGGCGGCCGCGTGATATTGCTCGGCATTCCGTTTGGCATCCGCGAGCAGCATCTCGTTGGCCTGACGAAGATAAGTTTCGAGTGCTTGCTTGTGCTGTGCGACCACAGCCAACGCCTTGTCGCGCGCGGCAATTTCGGTGGGTCGAGCGCCAGGTCGTTCGTTCCACATCGCTACGACCTTAAAATTCTCCATCGTTTTCGTGCTTTTGAAGATCGCCGCCAGCGAATAATAGTCTGCCGCGGGAAGCGGATCGAACTTGTGATCGTGGCAGCGCGCACAACCCAAGGTCAGCCCCATAAACGTGCGACCCACGGTGTCGAGTTGCTCATCGACGATGTCCATCTCCATTTTGCGCGGATCGTCTTCTGCCAACATCTTGGGGCCAATCACCAAGAACCCGGTGGCAGTGAGTCGCTCGAGCGTGGCGGCGGGATTACTCGGATCGGCGAGCAAGTCACCGGCGATTTGTTCGCGAACGAACTGATCGTACGGCTTGTCGCTGTTGAACGCGTTCACGACGTAGTCGCGATAATGAAACGCATTGGCATAGGCGACGTTTTCGTCCATGCCGTTGGAATCGGCATAGCGGGCGACATCGAGCCAATGTCTCGCCCAGCGTTGACCATAGCGAGGTGATGCCAACAAGCGGTCGACCACGCGCGCGAAGGCTGTGGGTGAATCATCCGCCAAATACGCCGCGACTTCCGCGGGACTCGGCGGCAGGCCATGCAGATCGAACGTCGCGCGGCGAATGAGCGTGCGTTTGTCGGCGCGGGGCGCTGGCGACAAACTTTGCGCTTCCAGTCCCGCTAAAACAAAGCGATCGAGCGGCGCTTGACACCACGCGTCATCGCGAACGGTAGGTGGCACCGTGGCGTGCGGCGTTTGGAACGACCAGAAGGCGCGATCCTCCGCCGTGAAGGGGCGTTCCTTACTACCGCTAGCAACTTCTGGGTTCACGGCAGTCGCTTTAGGCCACGGAGCGCCGAGCTTAACCCAGTGCGTGAGATCCGCAATCACCGCGGCTGGCAGCTTTGTCTTCGGCGGCATCTGATAAATTTCGCCATGATTGATAGCCCCCACTAACAGGCTCTCATCTGGCTTGCCTGGGACAATCGCCGGACCGGTGTCGCCACCTTGCAAGAGTGCCGCGCGCGAATCGACACGCAAGCTCTGTTCTTGTTTCTCCGCTCCATGGCACTTCTGACAGTGCGTCAACAGGACGGGGCGAATCTTCTTCTCAAAGAACTCGATGTTCTCAGCGCTTGGTTCAGCTTCGTCAGCGTGCGACATGGTGCTGCCGACACAAAGCACGAGCCCCAGGGGTAACATGGTCCAAGTCAAAATCGCTGGCAAACATCGCAACATCCGTCACAACCTCAAGGTGAGAACCGCAGGCACGGTGAGAGGTCCGGCAAGTCTTTCAATCAACGGGTATTTATGCTAACGGAGTTCGCCGGGGTATGCAATAAAGTATTCCTGGCGGTAACGTTACGTACTAGGTTATCCCGGGTCATGTCGCTGAGGCGATCGACCGGTTCGCGAACTTTCAACCTTCATCGGCCGCGCGCGTAATATCGAGAGCGACGAAGTTGAGTAGGTCGCGGTCCGACATTTCGGTCAGCAGCGTTTCCCCTTCCTTGGTTGGGCCGAGTACTTTATCCGCCAGGTCTTGTTTGTCGCGAATCATTTGGTCGATCCGTTCCTCTAATGTTCCGCGGCAGACAAATTTATGGACCAGGACATTTCGCTTCTGCCCGATCCGAAAGGCGCGGTCGGTCGCTTGATTCTCGACCGCTGGATTCCACCAGCGGTCGAAGTGGACGACATGCGACGCAGCCGTCAGGTTCAAGCCCGTCCCTCCCGCCTTGACGGAGATGACAAAGAACGCCGTGGTATCGTCTTCTTGAAAGCGGCGGACTAACTCTTTGCGCTTGGCGACTGGAACACCACCATGCAGGACGAGTCCTGTGCGACCGAATACCTCGCCGAGATACTTCGCGAGTGGCTCGCAAATCGATTGAAACTGCGAGAACACCAGGATCTTTTCCTGCCGCTGGGCGATCGGTTCGCAGATGTCGGCCAATCGGGAAAACTTACCGCTCGCTTCGGCGGCGAAGTCCGGTTGCCCTAGATACTGAGCAGGATGATTGCAGATCTGCTTCAACCGCATCATCGCGGCCAGTACCGTGCCGCGCCGTTGAATGCCATCGGACGCCTGCCGCTCTTGGAGCGATTTCAATTGCTCGGCAAGTTCAGCGACAACTTTTTGATATAGCGCGGCTTGTAGCTTCGAGAGACCGCATTCGGCCCGCATCTCGGTCTTCTCCGGTAGGTCGGGGGCGACATCGGGATCGGTCTTCAAACGCCGTAGAATGTACGGCTGCACCAGTCGTCGTAATGCGCCGTAGGCTTGTGGGTCTTGTTGCTTGTTGAGTCGCTTGACGAAATCTTTGAATTGCTTTGCCGAACCCAGCAGACCCGGACAGCAAAAATCGAACAGCGACCATAAATCGCCGAGTTGATTCTCCACGGGCGTGCCGGTCAGTACGATGCGACAGTTGCTCGATAGTTTCTTCACCGATTTCGTTTGTGTCGATCCGGCGTTCTTAATCGCTTGAGCTTCATCCAGCACGATTAGCCGCCATTTGAACTGCGCCATCCACTCGGCCTTACGCGCGAGGGTATAGGTCGTGACGACTAAATCGCACCCGGCGAGTTCCTTCGTCGGTTGTTTCGCTAGTCGGTCGAGGGACTCGGCATCACACTCGGATCGATGGGCAAACACCACCTTCAATTGCGGCGCGAACCGCGTCAGTTCCTGCCGCCAGTTTCCAATCAGCGACGCCGGTACGATGAGCATGCTCACTCGCGGAGTGGTTTTGTCGGGGTGTGCCGCTCGACTTAATTCGTCACTTCCGCGCAACCGCAACAGGAGATCGATAACCTGAATCGTCTTACCCAAGCCCATGTCGTCCGCCAGGCAAGCGCCCAGTCCGAGTCGCGTCATGAACCACATCCAGCGGACACCGTCGGCTTGATACGGTCGCAACGTGGCGTTCAAACCCTCGCCCGGAGAGCAGCCGACCACGCCGCGAGGATCGCGAATCTGCGATAACGTCTGCTGCAGCCAGTCGCCCGCCGAAACGCTCGCCCAGCTTGCGCTCGCGACATCCATGTCCGCATCGTCGGCCAGTGGTGCGCCTGCGAGCAATCGCATCCCTTGCAAGAAATCGATGCCATTTGCGTGAACGCTCTGCAACTCCTGCCAGCGTTGGAGCGCTGCGCCGAGTTGATCGCGATTTACTTCGACCCACTTGCCACGTAACAACATCAGCCCTTCGGACGCCGCGAGCAATTGCTGTTGCTCTTCGACGGTCAAGGGCTCGCCATCGAGTGCGAGATTGACCGAAAAATCGAGCAGGGCATCGGCACCGACCGCACCGGCCGCTCGATCGCCCACTTTGACTTGCACCGTCGGTCGTGGTGGCTTGCGCGACTGCCACCAATTTGGCACGCGGACGAGCAGGCCACTTTGCTCCATGACGGGCACATCGCGCAAGAATCGATACGCTTGCGCAATGGTCAGTGCTTGCGGCTGAAATAACGCGCGCGACGCGAGCCATTCCTTGACGAGCGGACTGGCTTCGGCCGCCGTTCGTACCGGCAGCAGCAACTCGGCAAGCTTCGCTTGATCCCGCTCGCCAGCGTACTGCTTGAGTGCTTGAGCCAGCGGCAAGTGCTGCGCGGCTCCTCGCTCCGATAGTCGATGCGCGTAGGTCGCGAGGAAGGCAAATGGCCGCGCTTCGTCGCGCTTGTTCTCCGCTAAATGAAACGTCACATGGCCAAGCAAGTGCTGACTTGGATTCGCTTCCTTTAGAAACGCCGCCAGTCCGCCGGCCGTTTTCGCGCCTCGTTTTCGCACGTGATCGGCGAGTTCGAGCCACAGCCCTTGGAGAACGTCCGGCGTGAGATACTCCAACCCGCGCATCGGCGGCGCTGCCGCAATCAACGTGGCCAGCGCGAGATCATCCGGCGGACCTCCCGGCATGGATTGGGCTTTGATTCCAGCGGATTTCGCGAAGAGTGCCAATCGCTCCTCATCCAACTGACAGATCGCCTGCAAGAACTGCTGCGCCCAGGCGCGCCAAAACAGAAGATCTGCCGGCACAATCTCGCGCGCGTTTAGACTCGCGAGCGACAGCAACCCTTCCGCCGAAGAGCGCTCGAAAGCCGCTTTAATCTGGGTAACCGCAGCCTGGCTCAGCGAAGATGGGGCGTCGTCGGCGGCCTCTTCGCACGTCAATCGTCCATGCGGTGAAACACTGATCCGAATGCTCATCGCGACAATGTAGCAATTGGCGACCTGCCTGT